>JAJFUB010000032.1 GCA_021372615.1 bacterium
GAGACATCCTGGATCGCCCATTGGCCGGTCCAGGATGTCCCGGCCCACGCGCCTTCCAGACTATTCCACAGCCGCCACCGAAAGCCCTACCCGCGTGGCCTCGGCGATCTGCCGCGCGCGGTCCTGGTCGAACGATCCGGCGCCGGTGGCGATGGCGAACCGGAACGTGAGTTCGCCCAGCTGGTAGCCCGGGAAGTTGGTGTACCAGAAGTTGTTGACCAACCATGAGTACAGGCAGGCGCGGTCCAGGCGCAGGTGGTCCGCCCAGCGCCCGAAGGTGAGGGCCCCAAGCTGCATCAGCGGGGCCTCGACCGGGCAGACGGCCGCCCAGGCGTCGTCGCTCACCATCGCCACATAGTCCTGAACAGCATAGTAGTCCCGGCAAGTGCCCGGAAGCTGCTGCGTCTCGGCCTCGAAGACCGCGTCACAGCTATGGACCAGGGCCCGCGCGCCCTCGAGCTTGAACGGGAAGGCTACGTAGAGCCCCTCGTACAGCTCGTACGCCTGCTTGTCCAGCCGCACTTCGACCTCCAGCCACGGCAGCTCGCGCCACAGCCGCACTTCCGTCTCGATGCGGCGAAGGTACGGCAACTCGCTCTCGACGAGTAGCGCCTCGAGGACGGGCCCGCTCTCCACGCGCACCACGCGCGCGTTCGTGAGCGCCCCCTCGCGGGCGAAGTTGGCGTCCGAGCGGCGATAGGCGTACGGGAGGAAGCTGTAGCCGCGCTCCCAGACGGCCGCGCGGTCCTCGGCGCTGGTGATCGTCTCGCGTATGACTTCGCCGAGGCCCCACGGAGCGCGGGTGTCGAGCATCTCGCGGCCGGCGGCCTTGTCTACGAGGGACAGCAGGCGCCCGGACGCGTCGCATTCCACGCTCCAAAAGTCAGTCTGGAGCCGGTAGCGACCTCCGACCGGATCATTGGTGAGAGCGAGTTCCGGCGTGTCGGTGTTGGCCTGCGCCGTCACGGCTGTGCCCGCCGGGACCGCAAGCACCGCCCGGCTCTCCGCCGGACGCAGCGCCGTCGCCGGCGAAAGCTGCACAGCGGCCTGCGCTCCCGACGACAGGTGGAGGCTGGTGACATCCGCGCCCATGCCGGCGAGGGTGACCGGGCCCCGGAACTCCCCCGCCAGCGGGTTGAACAGGCTCAGACGCCGTGGGCCGCTGGACGGGGCGCGCACCGTCTGGTCACGGAAATCCTCCGCCGCCTGCGCACCGGCGGGGGGCGCGAGGCGCTGCGTCAGTCGCTCCTCCAGCCGTCGGGCGCGGTCGTGGGCGAGGTACACGTGCCGGGCCTTGTGGATCCAACTGGCGCGGCTGCGGTACGAATGGGGCTCGGTGCCCATGTTCGAACTGCCCCACGTGTGCTCATCGAACAGCAGCAGGTCCTCCCAGATCGGCCACAGGTCGTCGGTGTCGCCGAGGCGGGCCTGCAGCGCTTCCAGCCGCCGCAACCGGCAGTGCGTCTCGCGTGACAGAGCCGCCTCATAGGCCGCCGACCCCAGACCCTCCGACCACCAGTCCGGCCAGGCGAGTTGGTGGGAAGGAAAATCGTCGCCGTGCAGCGCCCGGAGGCGCTCGAAGAAATTGCGGTTGGTCGAGAGGCGCAGGCGCGGCTCCCCCACCTCATCGTTCCACGTCTGCACCAGGTCGGCCACATCGGCCGAGGGCGGGTAGTTGTCCGCGGCGTAGTGCAGCAGCAGCACCTGGTATGGGTACCCCTCGCTCTCCAGCAGGCGCAGGTACTCGAGCAGCTTGGGGCCGAAGACCTCCAGGCCCTGGGGCATCCCCAGCACATGGCAGGCGCCATACCAGCCCTTGCGCCAGTCCGTGTGCCAGACCAGCGCCCGGCCCCCGCGGGGCCCCACCCACCAGAACGGGCCCAGGGGAAGCTGCAGCGGCTTGCTGACCATGGCG
>JAJFUB010000033.1 GCA_021372615.1 bacterium
CACTGGGCCGCCTACTTCATGCTGGGTGTGCCGGAGGAGACTGTCGAGACCATCCGCGAGACGATGGACCTGATCGAGGAAATCGACCCGCCCTTCGTGACCCTCGCGCGGTTCACACCACTGCCGGGCACCGCAATGTACGACGAGGTAGTCGCCGCAGGCCTGCTGAGCCTCGACGAGCAGGACTGGACCTGGGGTCTGAACCAATCGGTGGGACGGTGCTTCTCAAAGCACCTCACGCAGCCGGAGTTCGAGACAATCATGGGCGACATAAGCATCCTTGTCGAACAGCACAACGCGCGCCATGGCACCTCGCACCAGGACCGGCGCCTGGTAGCCCGTCCCCAGGAGGCGGTGCTGGCAACTGTCTGAAGCCATCCGTCGCGCCTCCCGAGCTGGCTGCCCGCCACTGCAGTCTTACAGATACTTCCCAAAGAACTCATGCGCCTTGTTGTTGGCAAACGCATGCTCTCCAGCGGCCAATTGCTCCTCAATGAAGCAACCCGCTGTCCTGCACGCCCATTTCGATCAACAGTGGCCGTGGCGCGATCAGCCCGGCGATGTCCGGCACGCCAAAGTACTTGTAGATGTTCGGAACTGTCTAGCCACGTAACGACTATAGTTGGCTTCGCCACCCCGTTACCTTCCGTGCGGCCCCGTTTTCCCGTCAGCAGGAGGAGATGGGCTGTCTGCGTGGGAACTACCCTACCGCAGCGTTGCGCCGTTTCAGCGTGCCTCGTGCAACTCCTCACTATTCAGGATGGAAAGATGATAATCCTCCACGCCGGCTATCTCGCCGGTGAGCTGATTCTATGGGGCGAGAAACCCGTCGAGCCTGGCGGTGTCGTCCGCGTTCGTCGAGGGCGTCAGCCGCGAGTCCCCAAGCCACTGCCGTCGCCCTATGACGCCGGGGCCTCTGCCGTGAGTGAGGCCCTGCAGGAGGCGGCGGGACTGAAGCTGGGGCCGACGCAGGCCGGAGTGCCGACAGTCGTCTGGCTGCCGACCGTGGCCGGGAAGCCGGCGGCCAATGATGCGCTGATTGCCGAACGTCCGGACCCGGAAGCGCCGGTGTCGCTCGCGCCATGGATGGTAGGTGGACTCGCCCTGGCGCCGCAGCAGTGGGTGGACCTGCTCTGCCGGTGTGGCGACCAGCACACTCTGGCCCCCGGCGTCATCGTCGGCTATGACCTGCGCTACTGGGCCACAGCCCTGCGTTTCGCGGGGGCACTGGTGGCGAGACAGCAGTTTCTGCCTGGTCTGCGGGAGACCGAGGGTGAGTACCGCGCATGCTGGGAGCCGCTGATCACCGGGCCGGAGGTGGAGCGGCTGTCGCAGTTGGCGCGAGCCATGCCGCCGGCTTGCCGGGCTTTGGCGAAGGAGCGGACACCGGCTCCGCAGGCGGCGGCCCGCGAGGTACTGGCGTCCGGAGTGAGCTACCTGCTTGACCCGCTAGTACGCCGTGGCGCCATCACGACGGGGGCCGTAGGGCAGACGTTACGCAGAAAGCCCGGTGCCTCCGAGGTTCTCCACGATCAGTGGCTAAGCGCCCTCCGCTCAGCGGACGGGGTGATGACCGCAAACGCGCGGGACCTCGCAGAGTTCGCTGATCAGGTGAGGACGTGGCGTCATCCGCTGTCGGCGACGGCGGCGGCGCCCTTCCGGCTGTGCTTCCGCCTCGAAGACCCCGGCGTGTGCGGGTCCGAGAGTGGCCTCGTGATGGACCTGTCAAAGACCGGTGCGCCCTGGCGCGTTTCCTACCTGCTGCAGGCTGTTGCTGACCCAAGCCTGTTGGTCCCGGCGGGCGGGGCATGGGACGAGACCAAGCACGGAGTCTTTCAGGCCGCTGACCGGGCCTTCAATCCTAGGGAGCATCTGCTGCTGTCGCTGGGCCAAGCGGCGGGGCTGGGCCCGCGCATCGAGGAGAGTCTGCGAACAGCCGCGCCGACCGGCTACACAACCGACGAAGTCGGCGCCTACGAGTTCCTCTCAGACACGGCGGCGGCCCTCGAACAGGCGGGGTTTGGGGTGCTGCTGCCGGCGTGGTGGACGCGTAAGGGCACCAAGCTGCGCCTGCAGGCGCGCGGCAAGGCTGCCAGCCCGGAAATGCAGGTCCCGGGGACGATGTCGCTGGGCAGCATCGTCGAGTTCAACTGGGAGGTGGCGCTGGGCGACCAGACGCTGTCGCGCAAGGAGTTGGAGGCGCTCGCCAGGCTCAAGACGCCGCTGGTGCGCCTGCGGGGGCAATGGGTGCATATGGGCCGCGAGGAAATCCAGGCGGCGCTGGATTTCTGGAAACAGCGTGAGGCGGAGCCGGTCACCGCGCGTGACGTCCTGCACATGGCGCTGGGGCTGCGCGAGGCGCCCGGTGGCCTACCGGTCAGTGACGTCGCGGCCAGCGGGTGGCTGGGCGAGTTGCTCGGGCGGCTTCAGGGCTCGACGAGTTTCGAGGTTCTGTCGCCGCCGGGCGACCTACGCGCCGACCTGCGCCCCTACCAACTGCGCGGGTACTCGTGGCTCAGCTTCCTCAAACAATGGGGATTCGGCGCCTGCCTGGCCGATGACATGGGCCTGGGCAAGACCCTGCAGGCGCTGGCGCTGATCCAGCGGGAATGGGCGTCGAATGGGAAGCAGCCCGTGCTGCTGGTTTGCCCCACGTCC
>JAJFUB010000034.1 GCA_021372615.1 bacterium
GGTGACCGCTCCCACAGCTTCTCTCCCAAGGTGCGCACAGCTTCTCTCCAGGTGCGCACAGCGTCGCCACCGGCCCTGCGGCGTCAATCCACCTGCCGCACCGTCAGCACCTTCCCCCCCTGCCGTGACACGAACATCGCCCGGGCCGTCGTCTTCAGGCCACCACAGCTCTTCTCGACCCCGGCCGGGCCGATGATGAGCACATCCTCGGTATCGCCGCGCGTTACGCTGAGGCCGGCCGCCTGGCCGGCCCCGGCCATCGTGACTGGCAGCAGCTTGACCGCCGTCACCTCGGGCTCCGTCGGCGACCACGACACCGCGGAGGCGAACAGCGCCTCCTTGCCCTGACGCCGCGCGAGCACCATCGGGCACGGGCGCGGCGGACGCCCGGCGAGACCCTGGCCGAAGAACAGCTCCGTCCCCGTCGCCCCGGCCTGCACCAGCCGCACCTTCCCCTTGTCCGTCCTGAACTCCACCGACCAGTCCTGCGCCCCCGAGGCCGTCTGCAGGTCGGTGAAGTGCTGGGTGCCGCTGTCCTTGCCCAGGGGCTCCGCGCGCGGCGTCGTCGGCAGTCCGGGCGTCATCTGCCCCACGTTGTGCCACACGAAGTCATAGGTGTGCGGCTGGTCAGCGGCGGCACTGTGCAGGTCGAGCAGATAGGTGGGCGTCAGCACCACCGTCCGCGCGAGCTTCACGCCCGGATAGGCCGTGTCGCAGGTAGCCGCAGCGAGGGCCGCCTCGCCCCAGTCTGCGAACAGCTCCAGCTTGCCCGTCGTGGGCTGCTGGGACTTCTGATCCACGAGCAGGGCGTTGTGCGCCAGCGTCTGGCGATACCAACTGCCGTGCAGCGCCGCGGCATAGGCCAGGCAGCCGGGGTCGGGCGCGATCTCCTGTCCCAGGGCATAGAGCGTCAGCACAAGCTTGTCGGGATGGCCATGCCCGCCGCCGTGGGGGCCATAGTCCAGGTGGGCATAGGCCGCGCCGTCGCCGCTCCCCGCGCGCAGCACCGCCGCTCCCAGACCGGCGAAGTCGCGGCTCGCCAGCTTCGGGGCCGTGGCCGGGGGCAGTTCCTCCGCACCCCACAGGAACGCTTCGAGGCTCTTGCGGTTGCCGAAGGCCGCCACCCAGCCGAAGGCCGGCTCGTGCCAGTACTGGTACGCCAGCTCGTACAGCCGGTGCGAGCCGCCGATGCTCCCGCCACTGCTGTCATTGATCGAGGGGAAGGCGCCGTTGGGGAACGTGTACAGCACCGGGGCCTCGTACAGCGACCGGTAGGCGGCGTTGCCAGTGAAGTCCAGTCCCGCCGCGGCTGCCGCCTGAACGGTGTAGCGCAGGGCGTCCAGCGCGTACCAGTGGTAGCCCACCGCCCCTTCGAACCACCAGCCGTCGGGCAGCACGCTCTTGTCGAGTTGGAAGCGCAGACCGCTCTTGCCGTTGATGGCCCAGGCCATCAGCTCGGGATCATCGAGACAGAAGGCCACGGCCGCCACCCCGGCGTTGTGCCAGCTCTGCCAGTTGGAGATGCCGGCATCATGGCGCTGGATCGTGCGGCAGACCTCGCGTAGGTAGCCGTTCTCGATCCGCTCCCGGTCCGCGGCGGTGAAGCATGGCGCGTCATAGACCAGGTCATAGCCCCAGGCCGGGCCGATGATGTCCACCGACTCGTCGAGCGTCTGGGCATACATCCTGCCCCCGCTGCGGCTCTCGCCGCCGCCGACGTCGTGGAGCTTGAAGGTCGGGTACTTCTCGCCATAGGCCAGCAGGATCTCGCGCGCCTTCTGGGCGTACTTGAGGTCCCCGGTGAAGGCATAGGCCAGCCCGAGGTCGCGGATGCCCCGGGTGAAGCCGCTATGGACGCTGCTGACCACGACATCGTCCCAGGGCCAGCCGCTGTAGACTTGCTTGCACTGGGGGCACTCATGGTGCGTGGCGTCCACTCGCTTGAGGCTGAAGCCGCAGGTCTTGCACACATAGTAGTGGCCCCACTGGCCGCCATGGTCGGGGATGTCGGCCACGTTGAGGTTCAGCGCCCGATCCCCGGCGGCAATAAGTCCCTGGAGCGTGGTCTTCGCCCAGTCGTGCTTAGCCGCCCGCTCCTTGGCCTGCGCTATCTCGGCGGCCGTCAGGAACAGGTGCGGGTGCGGGCGGGGCGACAGCGGCACGGCAGCGGCTAGTTCCAGGCTCTGCGGCTCGGACTCCGTCTGCACGGCAGACACCTCCAGGCGCACCGTCTCGATGCTGAGCGGCTCCGCCTTCACGCCGGGCTTCAGGCGGAGTGTCACCAGTACCTCGGCTGACTGTCCGGGCGCCACTGGCCCCACGCTCGCCTTGTCCAGGCGCACGTCGAACAGACGCGGGCCCGGCGAGGCAAGCTGCAGCGCAAAGCTCAGCGGGGTCTCGCCTCGCGAGGCGATCGTGACCCGGTGTGTGGTCTGCGTGCCGTCCGCCGACAGCGTCTTGCCGCCGGGCTCCACCCGCATGAGGTCGCGGGTGAGCTTCACGTCATCCAGCACCAGGCGGGTATCCGGCAGCGGCCCATGGTCCCAGCCGCCGGAGTTGAACGTGAGTGACTCTATCCGGTCCCAGCCCAGGGGTCGCCGCGAGGCCTGCAGCTCCACCCCCCGCTGCAGGCTGATCTGCCGCCACCCCGTCCAGTTCACGGTCAGATGGTGGAAGTAGTAGTCCCAGTCTTTGCCGTTGGCCGGGTTCTCGGAGTTGGCCACCAGTGTGATGATTTGCCCGTTGGCCTTCTCGCTGTACAGCCAGAAGGTCAGCCGGTCCCATGGCGTCCAGTCCGTGGGCACGTGCGGGGCGCGCAGGTAGCCGTTCTGGGGCAGTTTCTCCCACAGCAGGGCCTTCTGGCCCCCGTGGACCGTCGCGCTGGTGATGGCAGCGCCGGGCCATGCCTGCCCGTCCTCGAAATCGGCCACCACCTGTGTCACGGGCGCCGCGGCCGCGCCCGTCGCCAGGCAGACCAGACACAGCCAGACCATGGTTCGCATAGGGTGCACTCCGGAGACGTTTGTGCACCAATTGGCGGAAGCACCAGGCGATTCCTGCCCGACCGAGCTTCCCTCTGGCGACTCAGACGCCCCAACTTGATGTCATCTTGATTCCCCATTGTCAGCGGATTGATAGCCAGCCGCTATCCTCCAGCCAAATGAAGGGATTGAGCTGCCGGAGCCTGGCCGGCAGGGCACCCGTAGGGCGCATTACGTGGGCCTGGGAGGGCGACAGCCCCAGCCCGGTCAGGCAGGATGCAATGGCAGAAGACATCAAACTCCAGTCCGCCAAACACCAGCCGGGCCTGCCGTACTACGCCTACGCTGAACTCAACGCCAACGAGTCGGCCCTCTTCCACTGGCAGGGCCAGAGCCTGGAACTCCTGAACCCCAGCCACGAGGAACTGGCGGCGTGGCGGGCGCTGGCGGGCCAGGTCCCCAACCGTACCGCGCCGTGCCGGCTCCAGACCCCCGTGGGGGCGGGGTGGAGCCTCCTGCACCACGAGCGCGGCCACGGCCTGTGCCTGGCGACGTGTACCCAGTCCAATGGCCATCTCCCTGCCGATCTGGCGCCCGAACTGGCCATGGTCAGTTCCCTGGCCCTCACGGCGCTGCAAGCCCGCGCCCAGCGGGAGGAGTTGACGCGCCAGCGCCACGAACAGGAGCGCCTGGTGCGCCAGGAACGCCTGCGGGCCCAGGCGGACCTCATCAGGAGCTTCAGCCACGACTTCAATAACCTGCTCGGCACCATTCTGCTTCGAGCCGAGATGGGTCTGGGCGCCTCCTCCGAGGAAGCCCAGGCCGCCCTGACCGGCATCGGCCGCGCCGCGACCGATGGCGCCCGCCTGGTGCAGCACCTGGCGGACTTCAGCGGCAGCCGTCCCGATCCCGATCAGGACCTCCTCGACGTCGGCGAGTTGGTCCATAGTCTGGCCCTGGAGGTATGGGACACCCTCGGCCAGGCCGGCCCCCGCATCGCCGCCGGGCCTGACCTGCAGCTTGCCTGCGCTGCCGATCTGCACGTCCTGGCCAGCCCGCGCGATGTACGCGAGATATTGGTCTGCCTGCTGAGCAACGCGCGCGAAGCCGTGGCGGGCAACGGCAAGGTCAAGGTGGAAGTCAAGCGCGAGCGCAAGCAAGCCATGGTCCGCGTATCGGACTCCGGCCCGGGGCTGGCGCCGGACGCCGTGGAACAGGCGCTGGAGCCCTTCTTTACCACGAAGGGCCGGGAGCACCTCGGCCTGGGCCTCAGCGTCGCCCACGGCATCGTCACCCGCTCCGGCGGCAAGCTGACCCTTGGCAAGTCCGATCTGGGCGGGCTGGCCGCTACCTTCGCCCTGCCTCTGGCCGACCTGCGCGCGGTGCGCCGTGAGCTGCGCGGCAGGGACGAGGACGAGCCCCAGGTCATGCGCAACCTCAACATCCTCGTCGTGGACGACGAGCCGGGCATGCGCGAGACGCTGGCGCTCTCGCTCGAGACCCTGGGCCACCGCGTGGTGCAGGCCGTGGACGGCCGCCAGACCCTCAGCCTGCTCCGCTACCACGAGGGCTTCGACGCCCTGGTCCTGGACCTGGTCATGCCCGAAGTGGATGGCTGGGAAGTCGCCTATTTCTCCCGCAAGCTGCAACCGCAGGCCGCCGTCCTGCTGCTGACCGGGTGGGGCGAGAGCATCGGCGAACAGAACGACGGCCGGGTGGACGCCGTCCTGGCCAAGCCCGTCACGATGCGCGATCTGAACCAGGCCATAGCCCGCACCGTGGCGCGCCGCCAGCCCCAGCGCCAGTCAGCCACCACGGCCGCGCGCTGACGCGCCGACCACGACGACTCACTCCCTCCCCTGGAGGAACCGCATGGGCCGGACACGAATGTCTGGCCCATGTCCGCCTCTGAAGCCTCTCCCGCACCCCGCCGTTGGCTGAACCGCACCGTTTTGGCTCTCGGCCTCACCAGCTTCTTCTCCGATATCTCACACGAGATGGGAACTGCGGTCTTGCCGCTGTTCATCAAGAGCCTCGCTGGCGGCGCGGCGGCCCTGGGGCTCATCGAGGGCATCGCCGACTTCGTGATGGCGGTGGGGAAGCTGTACGGGGGCGCGATCGGCGACCGGCTGGCGCGCAAGAAGGTGGCGACGGGGGGCGGCTACCTGCTGACGATGCTGGGTGTGGGCTCCTACGCCCTGGCCGGGGCCTGGTGGCAGGTGCTAGTCGGCCGTAGCGTCGCCTGGTTCGGCCGGGGCTATCGCGGCCCCCTGCGCGACGCCATCATGGCCGATGCCGCCGACCCGCGCGACTACGGCAAGGCCTTCGGGCTGGAGCGCGCCGGCGACTACGCCGGGGCCATGGTCGGCCCGCTCATCAGCGCCGCCCTGCTGTGGCTGGGCCTGGCCCTCCGCCACATCCTGGCCCTGGTGGTCGTGCCGGGTCTGCTGGCGGCCCTCTCCGTGTGGTTGCTGGTGCAGGAGCAGCCGCACCACGCCGCCGAGGCCCACCGCCGCTTCTTCACCCGCCTGCGCGAGATGCCCGCTTCCTTCCGGCGCGTCCTGCTGGCCGTCGGCTGCTTCTCGCTGGGGGACTTCTCCAATACGCTCCTGATCCTGTGGGCCGCCAACAGCTCTGTCTCCGGCGGGGTCAGCACCCGCAACCTGACGCCCCTGCTCCTGTACGCCGGCTACAACGCCGTCAGCACGGTCGTGACGTACGCGGCCGGGGCGCTCAGTGACCGCTACGGGCGGCGGGGGCTGCTTGTCGGGGGGTATGTCGCCGCCGTGGCCGGGGCGCTGCTCGTCGCCGGCGGCGGCGACGCCATGGGTGTCATGGTCGCTGTCTTCGCCCTCAACGGCATCGCCATGGGCAACAAGGACGCGGTGGAGAAGGCCTACGCCGCGGACTTCCTGGCCCCCCACGAGCGCTCCCTGGGCTTCGGAACGCTGGCCCTGGTCACGGGGCTGGGGAAGCTGGTCGCCAGCGCGCTGGTGGGGACGTTGTGGAGCACCGTAGGCCTCGGCGCGGCCTTCACGACGGCTGCGGCGCTATCCACGGTCGGAGTGGTGCTGCTGATTGTGCTGACGAGGCCCCCCGCCCCTGCGTCGGCGGCATGACGGTGCTCGGCAATCCGTCAGAACCGCACCGCCTCGTATGGCCCGTCGCACGCGAACCCGTGCCGGTAGTGGACCTCGCCCTGCGCGGGCAGGCCGATCATGGCGTACTCCGTCACGCAGGCATCAGGCGCCCCGTGCCGGCAGATCCCCGGGGGCTCGTGGCTGCTCAGCAGCCGCTGCATCCCCGCCCGGCCGAAGTCCTCGTTCTCTTCCAGATAGCGGTCCAGGAATTGCCAGCGCGCCTGGGCATTGACCTTGCCCTCGGGCGTGCGCCAGTCGGCCTCCAGCAGGTGCGGCAACTGATAGCAGTTCACGCAGTGCAGGTGGCCGTCGGGGCGGGCCGAGCGCCGCACCTGCACCACCGGCACGGGCGCCTCCAGCGAGCACGTCGTGCCCTGCCGGTCCACGCAGACCATCGCGTAGCCCTTGTCGCGCGTGGGGAGTGACGACATGTGCCGCACGAACTCGCCGGTGGTGGCGCACGTCAGCATCCCCTCATAGCCCCAGTGGCGGATCTGCGGGTGGGCGTCGCTCTGCTGGAAGATGGTGCCCACCGACGAGTGCCCGACGGCGAGCCCCTCGGCGTTCATCCCGTCGAGCGTGGCGATCATGCCGCAGAAGGTGAAGGTCAGCAGGGGGATGGCGCCCTCACGGTGGATGACCCGGGCGCAGGGGGGCAGGTGGCGCTGGGTCGCGCCCCCGTCGTTGTTCTTGCCCCACACCGGTCCGTCCGGCCCGCCGGCGAAGACGATGTTGGTGCAGCCCTCACTGAGGGACACCCCGTCGGGGTAGAGCGGGAAGTTCAGCCGGTAGATGTCCTCGGGTGGCACGTTCGCCCCCTCGGCGGTGCCCTCCATCTCCTCGAGCACTCGGGGCGTGTAGCGGCGCGAGGTCTCCACGAAAGCGGACAGGCGCCCGGCGAACTCCGCCGGGCGCCCGTGTTCATCGAGGATGTCGAGCATCTGGCGGATCTCGTCGCGCAGATGCTCGCCGGTGGCGCGGCCGATCTCCCGCGCCGAACCGCCGGCTTCCACTCGCTTCATGGGGGCCTCCTGCCGCGTGGGCGGGTGCGTCCTCGCACCCGCGACCCGGTGGGTTCGAGGACGAACCCACCTACGCGCCGTTAGCTCATCTTGCCCACGCGCGCCATGACCTCATCCTGGAACCGCTGGATGTATGTCGCCAACAGGTCCGCGGGGGCCAGGTTCGCGTCGGCAATGAGCGGCGTCAGGTCCATGCCGAAGTTCAGCGACTGGCTGACATCCACACCATGGCTGGCGTGGTAGGTCGCGTGGGCCTTGCGCCGGCCGGCGGTCGCCAGGTCATAGCGCTTGCCGCCGCAGATCTGCGAGTCGTACGTGCCCATGAGCGAGGCCGCCAGGTTCTCGTGGGCGGTGCAGTCCATCAAGACCTTGTCCTCGTCGGTCATCCAGTCCAAGTCGCGCCAGACCTCGCAGCCGTACACGGCCTGCGGCCGGGCGTCCGCGGGCAGGGCGCGGATGGCGGCAATGACCCGGAGCGCCACAGCGACGTGTGTGTCATGCTTATCGCCGAGGTTATGGGTGTAGACGATCTTGGGCCTGGCGGCCTGGAGGATCGCGGTCAGTTCCGCCACGAGGTCGGGGTTCCCGGCATCCTTGACGGCCGAACTGGGGTAGTCGAGCAGGAAGCAGGCGCCGTACTCGCCGACGAACGCCGCCTTCTTCTCCTCGACCGCGCGCACGGCTTGCATCTGGTCGTCCGTGTAGTCGGCATACAGGTCGTCGCGGGGCGAGCCGGCGCCGTTGGTGACGGTCACGCCGGTGAACCACTCATCGGTCCTGCCGAAGCACTGCAGGACGCCCCACATGGCGCCGATGCCGATGTCATCCTGGTGGGCCATGAAGGCGATCTGAGTCGTCCGTGCGATAGCCTGCGCTGGGTCGGTACCGTCGGGGACAAACAGTTGTGCGCCGGGGTTGTGAAGTTGCATCTGATACACCACTTTCGTTGAGGTCTCGCCACGCGAGGGCCTAGTATATGGGTTCGGGAGAGGACACGACCTTCCCGCGCTACTGAGCGATGGGCACCCGGTATGCTATCAATACGCCGTGCGGGAGTCAATTTCACCCGCGTAGTCGGGCTCGTCGGCGAAGTCCGGGGCGAAGGCCGGGCCGCCGGGCACGTCACAACGGGGCAGGAGCACGGTCGCGCTCTCGCCCGTCGCGAGCGCGACCTGCATCCCGTTGAGCATGATCGTCACTGGTGTGTCGCCCAGGTTGGTCAGCATCGGTCTCTGGGCTCTGAAGACCGCCAGCACCAGGTCGAGGGTGTTTTCCTCCCACCCGTAGCTCTCGACATTGACCAGCCTGTCTGGGAACTGCACCAGCACCGGCCCGAAGCGATACGCCACGACCATCTCGTTGGCCGGCACGGTGAACTCCGGCGTGAGCCGCTCCTGCACCCACAGCCGCACCGGGGCCGCGCAGTCCGGGTCGGTGTTGAGCAGGTAGATCACCTGCGCATCGTCCCCGAGGTCGTGCACAGCCCACCGCACGCGGTCGCTGCCCAGGAGGCGGATGTCGCCCTGCTCGCCGGCGGAGACGACGCGCAGCAGCTCCCGCGTCAGGGGCAGCAGCGCCGGGTCGGCGGGGTACTCCCACGCCGTCACCAGCATCGCCACGCCCTGCCCCAGACGGTTCTCGACCAACAGCGGCCGGGCGGCCACTTCCTCCACCTTCCCGCCGAACAGGATGTCATGTCCCGCCAGCACCCGTGCGGTCGTCAGCTCCACCTCGGCGGGGGTGAAGTTGCCCAGGAAGCGCGGGTCGCAGCCGGGGGTCATGGCCGGCAGGCGGTAGCTCTCCAGTGATGACGGGGCGATGAACTTCACCCCGCGCACGCTCGTGGGTTGCCGCCCCGTGACGCGCAGCCCGAACAGGTCTCGGAAGTCCCCGTCACGGAAGAGCTGCGGTTCGCCCCCGCGCACGTCGTCGCCGCGCAGTTGCGGCAGCCACATCAGCAGGTGCCCGCCGCCCTCGACATACGCCCGCAGCTTCGCGTAGATATCCTCGGTCATCGTGTGCCAGCCGGGGAACACCAGGCAGGCGTAGCGTTGCAGGTTCGCCAGGTCGCACTCGATCGGGACGATGTCATACTGCCCGTAGGGCGGCTGGCCGGACCAGTCGTGCTCGCCCTGGACGGTGTACGTGGGCCAGTCCTCGCGCCGGTGGAGTTGGTCCACCAACTCCCAGCCCCATTCCGGCGGCCCGGCCAGCCACTTGTCATCATGGAACTGCCCCCACGCCCACGGGTTCCACAGCCCGGGCGCGCCGTCGCCGTAGCCGGACACGAGCCCCAGCGTCACCTTCGGCCCGCCCTCGGGGCGGCCGTGAATGAGTGAAAACTGATACGCCTCGCGCAGGATGCGCCGGGCCCGGAGCATCTCGGGGCTACGCGCCTCGTGCCGCGCCCCGGTCTGATGGTCGGTCAGCGCCAGGTGTCCGCTCTCGGGGTAGATGAACTCCGAGCCGGTCAGATAGCAATAGTACACGCTGGTCTTCCAGCGCTTCAGCCACAGCTCGTCCACGGTCACGCCGCCGTACCATCCCATCGCGATGTGCGTGCCCCAGGGCTTGCCATAGGCCCGCGCGGCGCCTCGCAGGGCGGCCTGCATCCGGTGTGGATCGCCCGGCAGGGCCTCGTGACACAGGATGTCAATCCCGGCCTCGGCGTGGTACCGGAAGACGAGGCTGGAGTCCACGTTCATCAGCGGGCCGTCGCTGACTTCACGCCGCTCGAAGGCGATGAACTCGCGCATATAGTCCAGGTAGGCTTGGCGGGCCTGCAGCATCCCCTCACAGGGCGGCAGTGCCCGGAAGGCTCCGGCCGTCTCCCGGTGGAGGTAGTCCTTCGGCCAGTACAGCACGCCCCCGGCCTCGCCGATGGTCATGCGCCCACCGTAGTACTCGCCCGCCTCGGCCAGCACGGCGTTGATCTGCTCGCGCGAGGGACAATCCGCGCGCGGCAGGCGCACCTTGGCTGGGCGCCACAGGTCCGTGCTGCCGCGCCAGACCAGCTCGGACAGAAAGAGCGTGATCTCATGCTCGCGGCAGAAGCGACACATCGCTGCGGCTTCGTCCATGTCCAGCGGCAGGTCGGCCAGGACACAGTTGCCCAGCCGCAGGGCCACGAAGGCCTCCAGCCCCGCCAGCCCCGGTCCGGTGCTGGCCCCGATCAGTACGCGCTTGCTCATGGCTCAGATCACTCTCATTCAGTGTTCGGTGCGGGCGATGACCTCGGCCTGCGCCGCCGGCGACAGGGCGATGAAGAACTCGCTGAAGCCCGTGACGCGGACGCAGAGGCTGCGGAACGCGGCGGGCCGCGCCTGCGCCGCCAGCAGCGTCGCCCGGTCCACGAAGGTGAACCCCAGGTGCAGGCCGCCCAGGGCGAAGTACGTCTCGACCAGGTGCAGCGCCGCCGCCGGGTCGGGCTTGAAGGCCAGCTTGAGGTTCAGCCCGCCTGTGGGTGTGCGTTCGAGCGGCAGGCGCGCGACACTGCGCAGCAGCGCCGTCACGCCCGCCCGGTCGGCGCCGTGCACCGGTGACTGGTTGTCGCTGATCGGCTCGCCGGGCAGGCGACCATCGGGCGTGGCCGGAAGCTGCTGCCCCCACTCGACATGGCGGTACAGCGAGTAGATCGCCGGCAGCAGCAACTGCCCGTCCGGATTGGGCACGGCCTCCAGCGCGTCGAGCCCGATCTCACACACCCGCTGCGCCAGGGCATCGGCCTCCGCCTCGTCATTGCCGTACTTGGGCAGCGCGGTGAGGACCTCCTGCCGCAGCGCCTCCTGGCCGACGAAGTTGGCGGCGACGATGTCCAGGTACTCCCGCAAGCTGTAGCGCCGCTGGCGGAAGACGAGGTGTTCGAGCGCCAGCAGGGAGTCTGTCACCGTAGCCACGCCGCCGAAGAAGTGGAACTGCGCGGGGTAGCGCAGCCCGCCACGGCTGCAGTCCCGCCCGCGCGCCACGCAGTCGTGCAGCAGTGCCGACTCGAAGTAGAAGCTGTGCTCGCCCACGCGCATCCGCTCGGCGCGCTCGCGCACCGCCGCCGCCACCGCCTCGGCCGCGACCTGGCCGAAGGCAGACAGGATGTCCTCCAGTCGCTCCGCCTCCGGTACGCGGTCGAGCGCGGTCAGCAGCCACTGGGGCATGTTGTGGAAGTGGTCCCCGCCGCGGAAGTCCATCGCGCCGGGGATGTTGATCCGGTTGCAGGCGGTCAGCGCGTAGCCGTACGCTTCGTCGTCCGTGAAGCCCCGGCGCTGCAGTTGCGGGATGATGAGGTCATCATTCCAGAACTGCAGTTGCGCGTGGCAGACGGGCAGAGCCCGCTCGACGGCGCGCCGGAGGGCATCCGAGGTGCCGGGATGCAGGCGGACATTCAGCTCCGGCTGCGGCATCCGCACCAGCCGGGCCGCCTCGACGAACAGGACGCTCAGCTCGTTTGTCTCGTCGGTTCCGTCGGGCGCGCAGCCGCCGAGCACGACGTACTGGTTCGAGGCGAAGCACGGCACCGGCTTGGGCCGGTAGCTGTCGGTGTGGGTGCCGGTGGTCTCCTTGGCCTTCATCAGGAAGTGCGCGAGCAGTTCGAGCGCCCCATCCGGCGTCAGCGTGCCCTCGGCGAGGCCCTGCCGGTACAGCGGCAGCAGGAGCTGATCCAGCCGCCCGAGGGCGAAGTCGCGTGCGCCGATGAAGCAGCTCAGGACCAGGTGCACGATCCAGAGGCCCTGCAGGGCCGCGGCGAAGTTCGACGCGGGACCGGCGGGACACGCGCGCAGGGAGGCGGCTGCCCGCCGCAGCTCCGCCGCCCGCTCCGGGAGCGCCGTCTCGGCGAGGGCCGACGCGGCGGCGGCATAGCGCTCGGCGAAGGCGCAGACAGCAGTGCAGCAGCGGCCCACATTCGCGGCGAAGGCGCGAGCCTCCGCGTCGCCGAGACGTTGCGCCGTCTCCTCCGCCTCGGCGGCAAGGGCCCGCAGCCCCCGCGTCAGGAGGGCCTCCCAGTCGGGCGTCAGATGCCCCGACGAGGCGAAGCCCGGCAGCGAGGGCAGATACGTCTGCCCGTCCGGCGCGGGCCCCTCGACCATGCGCCCCAGGATCACGTCCTCGTCCGCGATGGGCGTCGAGGCCGCGGCGAGCAGGCGCTCCAGGATCGCTGCATAGCGCGTCTCGACCGCCAGCCCATCCAGCTCCGCGGCGAGTTCGGTGAACACATGCTGGCGCTCCACGAAGCAGTGGGTGTTGTCGCCAGCGAAGATCCGCTCGCGCAAGGCGTCGAGCCGGGCGAGGAGATCGGGGGAAGCGTGCATGTCCATGGGCAGATGACATCCGGTGTGCAATCGGCAGCGATGTCCACTATAATCGTCCACACCACCACTCAATACCTGCAGGTGAACCCATGCGCGTCGCCGCCCCCCTCGTGTTGCTCGTCGCTGCGGCCAGCCTCGCCGCCGCCGCCACTGTGAGCATCTCCGCCGACCCGCCGCTGCCCGTGCCCAATCTCGTCGCCAATCCCGGCGTGGAGGCCGGGACGGACGGCCAGCCGACCGGCTGGAGCTTCACGACCGCCAACCCCGAGAACTTCCAGACCGCCTGGCAGGATGGCGGGCGCTCCGGCAAGTGCCTGTGGATGAAGGCCAAGACCGGCGTCATGTCCGGCTACTGGAACCAGTCGGTCACGGTGCCGGCCGGTCGGCCGGTCCTGTTCAAGGGCTTCTACCGCCTGGCGGCCGGCCGGATGCTGGTGTACGCCCACAGCAGCATCGCCCTCGCCGACGGGCGGCGGGTGGCGGTGGATGAGCGCTTCTACCGGGGCACAATGCGCGGGCACTGGCTCGTGCCGGTGTTCCTACCCCCCGATGCCCTGGGCGGGCCTGACCCCACGGCCTGGCTGCCCTTCCGCCTGGAGGCCACGATCCCCGAGGCGATGACAGCCGTGGCGCTCAGCCTCGGCCTGTACTTCCAGACGGGCGAGGTCTCCTTCGATGACCTGTGGGCCGGCCTGGCGCGTACTGACCTGACTGTTGGGGCGCAGGCCGCCGCGGGCGAGACGCTCAGCCGCGTGGTCGTGAGGGCCGTCGGCACGGACAAGCCCCTGGCCGACAGCGGCGCCCTGAAGGCCGGCACGACGAACTTCAGCACCGTCCTCAAGCAGCAACCGACCGACGCGGTCTACGAGGTGACGGTGACGCAGGGGGACGGACGGGTCATTGTACGCCGCTACCCTGAAGGGGAGGTGCACTGACATGACACGCCGCTTCCTGCCCTTCGCCCTGCTGTCGCTCGCCGTCTCCGTCGCCCTCGCCCAACCGGCGACGCCGTCCGCCGCGCTGTTGCCCACCGCGCCGCTGCAGGCCGGTGGCCTGCTCCAGGGCGCCCGGCTGTCTGTGACGGTCGGCAAGGAGCGCCAGCCCGTCAAGCTGCTGCCGACGCGGTCTGGGGGCAGCGCCCTCCGGGTGGACCTCTTCACTGACCAGCCGCTCACCATCCATGTTCTCGCCAGCTCGGAGGGCCGCTGCCTCGTCTGGCAGATCTCCTGCGCCAACACCGGCGCCCAGCCGCTGTGGCTGGAGCTGGGCCCCGAGCTGCTGCTCAAGCGCACCGGCCCCCTGTCCTGCTTCGATGGCTGGGATGACTTCGCCGACCCGCAGCAACTGGTCAGCTCCGCGCGTCTGGCCGGCAACATGCCCCTGACCTGTGCCTGGAACGATCAGGCGACCGTGGCGGTCGGCCTCGACCCGACGCAACTGGTGTCATACATGCGGCATGAGTATGAGCCGCTCGCGGACAACAGCGCGCGGCTGGCGACGCTCACGCGGATCGTCCTGGACCCGGGCCAGAGCGAGACCGTCCGCTTCATCGCCCTGACGGCCCCGGGCGAATGGGGCAAGTACGAGGCCTTCGAGGCCTACTACGACAGCTTCCCGAGTTGCTTCGTGGCCCGTCCCGACGTGGACCCGCGGGCCAGCCTGAGCAGCAGCATGTACGCCACCTGGCCGGCGAGCAACTGGTCGCCCGAGACAGCCCGCCGCCTGTACGGGGGCTGGGACTGGTGCTATGCACCCTTCCGGCGGACGGGCGACATCGTCGGCCGGGCCGAGCTGTGGGACTACAAGCCCGCCCGGACCCCCGACAAGACCCGCTCCCTGCCGCGCGAGGAGTACCTCAAGTGGCGCGCTGAGCGCTTCGAAGACGGCGCCAGGCGCTGTGATGTCGGCATGATGTTCTACATCCCCTCCCAGGTCTGGTGCGAGGAGTCCCTCGCCCGCGAGCGCTATGCCGATGCCCTGACCACCGACCCGAAGGCCAAGGTGTACTTCGACACGCCCTGGGTCACGGGGCATGACAACGAGCTGCGCGTCTTCCCCTACCAGACCAGCTTCGGCGCGCAGAGCGCCAGGGACATCGCGCAGGTCGCGCAGGACCTCGACCTCGCGGGGTTCGCGTTCGACACCGCCGGCGACGGCGTGCGCTATCTCGGCCCTGCCCTACCGAAGCTCCCGCACCGGGCGTGGGACGACCAGGTGGGCGTCTACTGCGACGAGTCCATCGCCATCACGCACCTGATGGACTATGTCCACAGTCTGCGCAAGGACGGCCGCGCCCTGGCCGTGGTCGCCAACCCGATGCACTACGGCACCTTCGCCTCCTGCTGCCACTCCGACAGCGCGATGCTGGAGGCGAACCCGTGGACCGGGACGCGCGAGAACGGTGACCGGCTGCGCTGGAAGATGGGCCACAAGACGCTGGTGTGGTGGGAGGGGTACGAGTTCGAGAACCTGGTGGACGCCGAGTCCATCACGAAGGATCAGCTCACCCGCGTGATCCAGGGCCTGGCGGACTTCACGCTGCTGCAGAGCCTGCGCGTCGGCTACATCCCGCCGACGAACTTCACGCTCGGCGTGGGCCGGCTGGCGCGCTGGCTCCCGGCCATCACCGAGTGCGTACAGGCCGGCTGGCAGCCTGTGCCCGCCGCGCGCGTGCCCGCGCCCCTGTGGTCCTCACGCTACGGTAGGGGCCTCAGCACGATTCTCGCGGTGGCCCATGAGACCGGCGCGCCGGTGAAGGGCGAAGTGGCCGTCGAGAACCAGCGTCTCGGCGCGGGTGCCTACCTGTTCGCCAACGCCGCCGCCGATGAGACGGCCAATCGCGTCGTGAAGGGCGAGACGGTCATCCCTCTGGGAGTGCCGGTGCGAACGCCCGTCCTGCTGCGTGCCGTGGCGGCGGTGGCGCCGGCGCCGGCCGTGCGGGAGGCCCGTGTGGCGCTGCTGACCGGGGCCACCGGCGGCTCGCTGATGCTGGCCCTGACCGGCAATGGGCCGGCAAGCCTCACGGTGCGGGCTCCGGCGGGCATGGCCCCCGCGGCCGCGACCGCCGAGGGCAAGCCGCTGCCGATCTCAGCGGGCGGGCAGCTCAGACTGACCCTCAAGGGCCACGCGGTGGTGTACGTCAAGTTCGCGTCGAAGCTGCTGGCCCTCAAGGACACCGATCTGCTCGACTTCCCCTTCCTCAAGGATGGAAAACCCAACGTTACCGTTGTGATCCCGGCTCGGGCTTCCGAGACCACGCGCCACGCGGCCTTCCGCCTGCAGGAGTACTTCCGGTACTGGACCGGCTACGTGCAGGAGCCGGCGGCGGAGGTGCTGCTGCCCATCGTGGCGGAGGGAGAGCGCGTGACGGGGCCAACGGTGCGCTTCGCGGTGACGCCGGGTAAGCCCGCGCGGGTGGCCGCTCAGAATGGCAGCCTCAGCATCACGGCGCCGGACGACCAGGCCCTGCTGGCCGCGACGTTCGCGATGCTGCGGGCGCTGGACGGCAAGTACTGGTCGCCTGGGAAGCTGCCGGCCACACCGCTATTCCGGAAGCTGGGGCTCGCGGGGACAGTGATCGAGTAGCAGTTGCAGCAGGGAAGCCGCTCGGGGGGAGGCAGCCCTTCTGTCTCAGTAGCGCGGGCGGCCTCGCCCGCGCACCAGTAGGGCGGGCAGGCGAGGCCGCCTGCCCTACTGCCCCCCCAGTAGCCGCTCAGGCAGCGGCCTACCGCGTCGCCTTGGCCAGAGCGCGTAGCTGCGCCATGAAGGGGTCGGGGATCAGGCCGGACTTGTGGGTCGGCAGGTCCCACGAGATGACACCCTCCAGGCTGTTGATGTGCTTGGTGTAGCCGATGACGAGCTCATCGGGGAAGCGTGGCACGCCCCGGCACCAGTACGGACCCATGAAGGTCAGGAGGTGGTACTGCGCGCCCTCCACGAAGCGCCGGATCGGCATCCCCCAGTACTGCTCGGGCTTGCTCTCCCGCCCCCACATCGAGTCCATCATCACCGGCAGCTCCCCCGCGATCTCCCCGGCGGTGTAGTCCTCGTACT
This sequence comes from bacterium, assembly GCA_021372615.1. Classification (NCBI taxonomy): domain Bacteria; species bacterium. The sequence goes on from JAJFUB010000034.1 coordinate 16,497, forward strand.
CGCTGTAGCAGATCACCGGCGTCTTCACGCCGGGGTTGAAGGCCACCAGGCTGTCGGGGTTGCCGGCCTTCACGGCGGCGGCGAAGCTCTTGAAGTTCGGCTCGTCCGGGCCGCGGTACATGATGTCCGCCCGATAGCACCCGTCGAACCACCACCCCCGGCAGCCCTCGCCCCAGCGCAGCGACCACTCGCGAATGACCGCCTCCCAGTTGCGCTGGAACTCCGACAGCCGCGTGTCCACCTCGCCCTCGATCAGGTACGAGCCTGGGCGCAGGCCCCAGCAACTGGCATCCCACGCTGGCGTACACTTGAGGCCCTCGACCGCCACCCGGTCGTTGGCCGGGGCATGGGCGGGGGAGTAGACCATCACGGGGATGCCATGCGGCTTGAGCGCCGCGATCAGGTCGGCCACCAGATCGCGCCGTGACAGCCGGCTCGGGTCGCGTGGCACGAGGCTGTCATAGGTGGCGTTGGGAGAGAGGATGTAGCCGGAGTTCTGCCCCAGGGTGATGAAGAAGTACCCAGCCTGCACCTCGGCCAGTTGCTGGGCCAGGCCCTCGACATCGAAGGCGTCAATACGCCGGTTCCAGCCCTCCGGGGTCGTGCCCTCGGGGTCATCGGCGCTGGGCAGCCCGGCCAGATAGTGAACGAACACGCCCCACTTGGCGTCCCGGAACCAGTCGGTATTGGCGCGCATGTTGCCTCTCCTGTGCATGTGTTCGCGGTCAGTCGGCGAAGATCCAGTCCATCCGCACCTTCCACAGCAACTGCTCGAGCTTGTCCAGGGTGGCCAGGGCCTCGTTCTCGGCCTGGAGGTTCACCTGCCCGCCGCTGGCCTGGGCCAGCAGTTGCTGCAGTCGGGCCACGAGCGCCGCGTACGTCGCCCGGTCCTTGTCGTTGTCCCGGGTCTCGCGGAAGATCTTGTCGAACTCGGCCTGCAGCGGGGCCAGGCCCTGCGCGCGCAGCCGGAGCGCCGTGAAGTCCAGGGCCCGCAGGGCCGCCAGCGCGGGCGCGAACTGGGGCTGCAGCTTCGCCGGTAGGTCGGCGTTGGCCACCTCCTGGCTGCCCCAGAACGCGAACCGCAGTTCGTTGCCCTTCGCCTCCACATCCCATGTCACGCCATAGGCGCCGACGTCGAGCTTCAGCCCGCCGACGAGGTCGGGCACGGTCAGTCCTCCCGCGCCCCCGACGCTGCCGGACACGCGCCAGTCGCGCCGCTCGTCGTACATGATCCACGACCACTCGGTGGCCGGGTCCAGGTCCACCTTGTCGCCGGTCTTCGGCGTCCGCGTCGGGGTCACAATGACCCGGCCGCCATCCCTGAAGTAGCCCGCCGGATAGGCCACCAGGTGCGCGCTGAGCTTCGGGGTGGCCCCGGCCTTGGGGTACTGTGTGAGGGCGCAGAACAGGGGGCGCTGGCCGGGGACGACCATGAAGCGCACCCGCACCCAGGCCTTCGGCATGTCCCACAGCAGCTCGACGGACGCGCGCTCGCCGCTGTCCAGCGCGCGGATCGCCGTGACGGGGAATGAGCGGCTGCTGTCGCCATCCACGGCGAAGTTGAAGAAGCCGTTGTGGTACCAGTTGCCCCCACCGGGGCTGGTCATGCCGATGGAGCCCTCGGGCTGGACGACGCGTGGCGCGTGGCTCGGGTCGTAGCAGCCCCAGTGCTGCAGGCCGTAGCTGCCCGGCTCAGAGCTGAGCAGGATCTGCCACTTCTTGCCCACATGCCCCTCGTGCCCCCCGACGCGCTCAGGCGGGGCAGTCATCACAGTGGCGGTGGCGTGGCCCGCCGCCTGCTGGGCGCACAGCGCCGAGGCCGACAGGAGCAGCAGTCCTGCGAGAAGCAACGGGGTCCTCATCACTGGCTCGCCTCCAGTTTGACGGTGGCGGTGGCGGTCGTCCCGGTCAGCACATCCCGTGCCACGATCTTCCAGACGCCGGGCGCGTCGTTGCTCGCAAACGGGATGCTCGCAGCAGCCTGCAGGCCGCTCGGGCAGAGCGTCCGGGCATAGTAGAGCCGGTCTCGGCCATCGGGGCCGAGCACATTGACGCGGAACACGGGCCGGGCGCCTTGCAGGTCGCCCTCGGCCGCCAGCTTCACCTGCACGGCGCAGGGCGTGCCGGCGACGGCCTTCGTCGGGGCCGTCACCGTCAGCTTCTGCACCTTGTAGGGCAGCGCGGTCAGGAACGTGGCAGAGGTGTAGAGGCCATTGACCGTCGTCGCGTCGGTCTTGCCTACGTACTTGCCCGCTCGGAGGTCGTAAAGGTGCGCCGGGGCGGCGAGGCGCACCCGCATCGGCACGGTCGCCTTCACGTCCTCGGGGCGCGGGGGCAGCAGACCCACGAGGCGGGCCTTGCCCCGCACGAAGGCCGAGACACGCTTCCCGGACAGCGGCCTGCCGTCCGTCGCGGTGACCTCCACTTGCCAGTGGGGCTGCCCGGCTGACAGGCCGGCAAACATGCGCATGACCTCGCGCGCGGCCATCTCTCCGGGTTGGGCGGCCTGCAGGTCGTAGTCGCCAAACGAGCAGTTGAGCAGCACCGCCGTGCCCCGGCCCAAGGTCTTCACCACGAACAGCGGCGTGTCCCCGGCCTTGCCCAGCGCCGTGCCGTCGGCCAGCTTGACCGATGCGTCTAGGCTCGCAGCGGGCATGGTCGAGCCGTCGGGAATGTGGTAGCGCCCGGCACTGCCGCTGAGCGTCGCCGCACTCGTGACGGCCCTCCCCGGCCCGGCCTCGCGCGTCACGCCGAACAGACCGTCCAACGCCCCCTTGCCCCGCAGCGCGCAGTTGCCCATCGCAATCCCCGGTCGCACGTCGGCGATCAGGACGCCGCCCTCGCGTACGTAGCGCTCCAACTCCGCGACCTCCTTGTCCGACAGGCAGACTGCATGGGGCAGGAGCAGGACGGCCGGCCTGCGCTGGTTCAGCAGCCCGGCCTCCAGTTGCCGGCTGGTGAGGTTGTAGGGCACGAAGCTCAGGTCCTCCAGCAGCCGTAGGGCCCCGGTCATGGCCCGGGTGTAGTCGCCGAAGGGCTGCGACAACTGCTCGAAGTGTACCGAGGGCTGGGAGTGGAGCACGGCCACGGCGTCGCAGTCATGCTCGCTGCGCGCCAGGAGCTGCCCGAGGCCCTCGGTGATCTCCTTGAGGTCGGGCAGGAAGCTGTCCATCCAGTACGCCCAGGTCAGGTCCGTGTTGTAGAAGTTCTCACAGGTGTACGAGCAGTAGACTTCCAGCAGGTTGCTGCCATCCAGCAGCGACTCCCACAGGAAGCGCGGGAGGCCGGGCAGGTCGCGCCGGCCGGAGTTGTAACCGCCGAACCAGTTGCCCCGCACCAGCTCGCGCGGGGCCAGCGACCGCAGCAGCGTGTTCTGATCCACGCGGCGATAGGGCCCCCAGAACTCGAGGCCCTGGATGCTCAGCTCCATGTCGCCGGGTACTGAGCCCTCGGCGCCGACCGCGCCCTGCGGGTCCACCTGCCTGATGACCTCGCGTGCCCAGTGGTGCCAGTTGGCGTAGAGGAACTCGCGGAAGCACTCGGTGTCGTGGAACGGCACCCAGTTGGCCTGCCGTGCGGCATCGCCAGCCTTCATGGGCGCGACCTCGGCGAAGTCCGTGAAGGTCGTCCCCCACGCAGCGTTGAGCGCTTTGAGGTCCCCGCCGTAGCGCTGCTTGAGGAAGGCGGCGAAGCGCGGGCGCTCGCTTTCGTCGAAGCCGCCCTCGGGCGGGATGAAGTTCTCGTCGCCGAGGCTGTAGACCAACGGTGCGTAGGGCTTCGAGGCCGTGGCGCGGTCCACGAGGTCCTGACGCGCCTTCTCGTCCTGCTCAATGGCCCCCAGGCGCCCCTTGTCCCACGAGATGCGCGTCACGTAGGGCACGGCGTGGAAGTCGTCCCGCGCGATGGCCTCCGGGAGCCGTCCCTCGCCCTCCAGGCCCTCGCCCCTGCCGTAGTAGTGCAGGATGCTGCTGAACCCCGCCTCGTGCAGGCGCACCCCGGTGAAGTGGCCGAAGATGCCGGGCAGGTTGCCCCACACCAGCGCCGGGAAGTCGTCCTGACCGCCCTGCCGGACGAAGAACTCCTGCTCCTTCTGGTCCCAGGGCACGCCCTGGCGCAGAAGCATGACGCGCGCGCGACCGGCAAGACTAACCGACGCCCCCAGCGGCACGGAGAACGCGACCTCGTCCTGCCCGGCCTGCAGCGGGAACTGCTTGCGGGCGAAGACGCGGCCGTAGTTGTCCAGCAGCGTGACCCGGAGCGCCCAGCTCGCGTCCGGCGCGGCGGGGAGGAGGGAGACCTGCCCGGTGCACGGCTCGCCCGGAGCGAAGCTGACCTGCGCCGGCTTCACCTCGGCGACCCGCTGCACGGGCTTGACGAACACCGCCGCGCTGGCCCAGCCGAGGACGCCGTCCTTGCTGCTGAACTTCAGGTCCAGGAAGTGCGTCCCGCCCGGCAGGCGGGGCAGGCTGAGCGCCAGAGGATTGTCCCCGACTGCCAGGGCCCGGGGAGTCGTCGCCTCCTGCTCGACCTCGCCCCACTCGTTGCGCACGCGCACCCAGAGCTGCCCCGGCACGGCCTTGCCCGCCAGGTTGGCGAGGCTGCACTTGAGCTGCAGCGGGGCGGCGGGGTCATCAAGCTGGAAGCCCGCAAACGGCAGCCCCACGAAGCGCACCTTCGGCTCGCGCTTGGCGGCCCACAGCACCGCCTTCGCCACCAGCGACTGGTGGTAGTCGTACTCGGTCAGCGTCCGGTAGGTATAGGGCTCCTGGGGCGTCAGGCACCAGCCCCCGGCGAAGCCGGCCGGAGACTGCATGCCGTAGTCAATCCGCACCACGCGCCCCTCGCCCACGCGGTAGCCGTCCACGAGGTCGTTCAGGCCCTGGCTCAGCTTCTCCATCTTACCCCTGTAGAAGGTCAGGCCCGCCAGGGGGACATCCGCGGCCTGGAGGGCAGCGTCGGGGAGTTGGTGTCGCCACAGGCGCTCGTCGGCCTCGCGCTTGTAGACGAGCACCAGGCCCGCGCCCTCCTTGACGCGCCGGAGGATCTCGTACTGGACGCGGATGGGGAGCTTGGCCAGGGGGAAGTTGGCGATCACATACACGTCGTACGGCTTGGCCAGCTTGCTCAGGACGGCCAGTTCCTTTTCCTCTGACGAGGTGCCCTCGACCATGGCGGGGTAGGGCCCGTAGCTGCCGGGGTTGCCCAGGTTCCGCCCGTCGAGTGCGGTCTCACCGCCGGGCTCGAGGTCCAGGCGCTGGGCCAGTTCGGCCACCTCGCGGGCCGTGTGCGTGGGCGCGATGAAGAACGCGCGCACTTTGCCGCCGGCCAGCGGCCTGGCCCACTTGGTGTGCGGGGTCTCGTAGCCGAACTGAAAGTCGTTGTAGTAGCTGCCGGGCAGGCGTGCGGCGGCCTGGGCCAGCGTCAGGCATGACAGCAGTACAGCCGGCAGGATGGCGAATCGGGTCCGCACGGTCGTGGCCTCCTTGGGGAACGCTCGCACGCCCTGTGGTTCGCGATGGCACGCCGAATACCTTGTGCGGCACTCGCGCTGACACGGTCGGCTTGCGTGAAGCTTGAGCGAAACTACGCACGGAGTCCGCAAGTCATGCACTAACATCGCCGTCGCAGGATCGGCGGTGTTCCAGTACCGGGGGCGTTGCGGAGAGATCGCTATGGCTCGTGTGGTCAACACCGACACGACGCTCGGTCGTCGGGCCAACGTCCAGAGACTGGGCCTGATTGCTCTCTACCTGACCGCGGCGGTGCTGGTGGTCAATCTAGGGCGCGGCGTGGTCCGGGAGATGGGGGGCGTGGACCACATTCGGGCGGCCGGCGTCGTGAAGGCTGCGGCTACGGCTGGGGCGCGCGTCTTCACCCTCTCCAGTGGACATCTGCCGCCGCATGCCGTCCGCCAGCTCGCGATGCTGGGGGTGCACGTGGGCGGGCTGGTGGCGATCTCGCAGCTCATCTGGCTGCCGCTCACCGTCCTGCGCGGCTATGGCGGCCAGCGGCGCGTACTCGACGAACTGCGGCGACTGCCCGACGAGTACTGGGTGCTCAATGACCTGCTCGTGCCCGGCCAGAAGACCCGGTCACAGGTAGACCACGTCGTCGTCTCTACCTACGGCGTCTGGTGCCTGGAGACCCAGGCCCACGCCGGGTGCGTGGTCGGGGGCGAGCACGACTACGAGTGGCGCCAGTACAGGCGGGGCGACACCGTGCGCGCCCACGGCAACAAGTTCTTCAACCCCGTGCGCCAGAACTCCACCCACTGCGCCCACGTCGCCGATCAGTTGGGGAGCGCGCGAGTCGATGTCCCCGTGCGGTCCATGGTCGTCTTCACTGAGGCGGAGATTGACACGATGACGATCACCCCCGTGGAGCCGGTGGGCAACCTCGTCCAGGCAGTCCTGCAGCACGACACCGAGCCGGTGCTGGACGACCACGCCGTGGAGCGGGCGGTGGGGGTGCTGTCGAACCTGCTGGCGACGAAGGCCTCGCGTCGGGCCGCCGCCAGTGCCACTCCACCGGTCGAGGCCGGCGAGCCCCACGGCGTCTAGCCCCGCATCACCCTCAGGGCCTCGTCCGGCAGACCGGCATCCAGCGCCGCGCACGCCGCCATCACCTCTGTCGCCTCCCCAAAGCCAATGAGAGTCAGACTCACCTGCGGGTCGTGCAACACAGCGCGCAACGCCACCTCCGAGAGGACTACGCCCGCGGGCAGGCGACGCTGCAGCTTCTCGGCCAGGCGCAGATCCGCCTCGTACCTTGCCAGGGGGAAGAACCGCGTGCGCTTCGTGTGCTCGCTGGGGGGCTGCAGGGCCAGCGCCCCGCCGGCCAGCGCCCGGATGGCGATGACGGCCACACCGGCGCTGACGCAGTCCGACGGCACAAGCGCATCAGGGCCGGACGTGGAATCAGGACGGGGTGTCGGCGAAGCCGACGGGGACCCCGCCGCGCGGATCGCCTCCAGCAGGTTCCACGGGACCTGCGCCGTGGCAAACAGGCCCGAGCCCAGCACCTCTCGCAGAGCCTCGAGTTCGCCCTGCCCCGTGAGTCCCACGTGCCCGATCAACCGCTCAGCCTGCAAGCCCGCGAGTGCCTCACCTGCCGCCAGGGCCACTGCCGGCGGGATGGACAGGTGCAGCGCCCCCGCCTCGGCCGTCACGGCGTTGTGCAGTTGCAGCAGTGTGGCGTGGTCGCGGCCGAGGCGCTGGAGGCTCCCCTCCACCGAGCGGCGGACCGCCCCCGGGACGTCACGCTCCTCACCGGGCTGCAGGCGCACCTTCGTCGCGACATGCACTCGCTGCAGCGCGCCCAGCTCCGCCAGTGCTCGCCCCAGTTGCCGCTCCGACGCGCCGTCGCCATAGCCGGGCGCCGTATCGAACCAGTTGACGCCCGCGTCCAGCGCCGCCTGTACGGTCTGGCGCTGCCGGTCTGCGGCGGCGGGGTCGGTCATCAGCGCCGCCACCGGCCCGGCGCCGAAGCCGAGCGCCGAGACCGTCAGGTTAGTGCGACCGAGCAGACGGTATTGCATGGCTCTTACGCGTACGTGTCCACGAGGCTGCGCACTGCCAGAGCCGCCCTGAACTCGTCGGCCGTCAGCGGCTCTGCCGACCGCACGGTGATCGTCACGGGCCGACCCGGGAAGAGGTGCACGAAGTTGTCGCTGTAGCGGGCCGCGCGCTCCGACAGTTCCAGCCACGCCCACAGCGCCGGCCGCTGCGCCGTCAGTGTGACGGCGAAGGCCCCCTCGCCCGCGTCCTCGACCCGCACGTCCAACGAGGGCTCCTGCAACTCCAGGTGCTTGGGGCGGGCGAAGGTCACGAGGTTGGAGGAGACGGTCTGCCCCTCGACAGACAACGCCATCCCCAGGATCAGGTCGCGCGGGCCGTGCTGGGCGAGGTGCGCGGACAGGTCGAGGCTGTCCACCAGCGTGTTCGCGCCGGGCGCGGCCTGCACCGCCATGCTGCCCGCGTCCACTGGCGTGCCATCCGCTCGCACCAGCCACCAGCCTAGCTCGGCCGCGGCAGGAGCGAGGAGGTCGCTCGTGACGTGCAGCTCGACCGTCCCGCGTTGCGGGTCTTCCACCCCCGACACCAGGAGTGGGTTGTTGAACTGCCGCGCCATGAACTGCAGGGCCTTCCAGTTGCCGAAGTAGTCCAGCGATGACCAACTGGCCACCGGCCAGCAGTCATCGAGCTGCCAGTACAGCGTCCCCATCCCGCGCGGCATGGCCCGCCGCCAGTGCTCCACGGCGTACTTCATCGCCATGCCCTGCAGAATCTGGCTCAGCCACAGGATCATGTCGAAGCTCGTGGGCAGGCGGAACCACGAGAGCATGTACTGCAGGATGGCGTCATTGCCGATGCCGCTGCGCTGGTGATGCTCCATGATGTAGCTGGTCACATTGCGGTCGCCGGGGTCGGTGAAGCCGTTCACCGTCCGCGGCGCGGGGAAGGACTGGAAGCCGAACTCGCTGTTGAAGCGGTGGTCGCAGGTGCGATACCACTCGAACGGCTGACGTCCATGCCAGACACTCCACAGGTGCGCGTCGCCCTCGTTGGGGTTGTTGAAGTCCTGGCGTTTCGAGGGCGTGTGCGGGCTGCCGGGCCAATAGTCACGGCCCGGGTCCAGCCGCTTTACCACGTCAGGCAGCAGCCCCTCGAAGAGCTTGTCGTAGTCCGCCCAGCTCATCGTCCGGTCGGTCCATTCGTCGCCAACGAGGCCCTGCTCCAGCTCGTTGTTGCCCACCCACAGCGCCAGGCAGGCGTGGTGGCGCAGCCGCCGCACGTTGTCCTCCGCCTCGGCCCGCACATTGGCCATGAAGGCGTCATCGAACGCGGGGTAGGTCGAGCAGGCGAACATGAAGTCCTGCCAGATGCAGATCCCCAGTTCGTCGCACAGGTCGTAGAAGCTGTCCTGCTCGTAGATGCCGCCGCCCCAGACGCGCAGCATGTTCATGTTGGCATCCGCCGCGCTGCCCAGCAGGTCGCGATAGCGCCCCGGCGTCAGGCGCGTGACGAAGGCATCGGCCGGGATCCAGTTGGCGCCCTTGGCGAAGAAGGGGACGCCGTTGACGACGAACTGGAACGACTCGCCCCACTGGTCGGCGTGGCGATCCAGGCGCAGCGTGCGCAGGCCCACGCGCCTAGTCGAGACGTCGAGCACGCCGTCGCCGTCGCGCAGCTCGACCTGCACGGTGTACAGCGGCTGGGCGCCGAGGTTGTTGGGCCACCAGAGCTGCGGGTCGGGGATGGGCAGCCGCGCCGCTGCCGTGCCGTCGGCCAACACCACGTCAGCCAGGGCGACGATGGCATTGCCGAGGCGGGCGGTCAGCCTCGCTGTGGGCGCTGTCGTCCCGACGACCTCCGCCGCCACGGCCACATGCAGCGCGACCGCGCCCTCGTCATGCTGCTGCCGCACGACGATCTCGCTCAGGCGCGCGTCGCTGAAGGCAACAATCTCGATCTGCCGCCAGATGCCGCACGTTACGACCACGGGGCCCCAGTCCCAGCCGAAGTTGCAGGGCTCCTTGCGCACCCAGGCGCGGCCGCGCACTTCCTTCGGCCCGCCCCAGCCGGGTAGCGGGCGCTCCGCCTGTCGCGCGGCGATCAGTGGCAGCGGCGAGGCGAACTGCACCTCGATGGTGTTCTCGCCGGCCACGAGCGCGTCTTTGACGTCGAACTCCCAGAGGCGGAACATGTTGTCCGCCCGGCCGATCTCGCGCCCGTTGAGGCGGATGGTGGCCAGCGTGTCGAGCCCCTCGCAGCGCAGCAGCATCCGCTCGTGCGCCACGAATTCCGCCGGCACGTCGAAGGTGCGCGCGTACGTCCACTCCGCCTCGCCGATCCAGTGCAGGCGGTCCTCGTTGTCGCGGACGAACGGGTCGGGAATGCGGCCCGCGGCCAGGAGATCGGTGTGGATGCAGCCGGGCACAGCGGCCGGGATGGCGTCAGCAGCGCCGGCCTGCGTGACGGTCCAGGCGCCGGTCAGATCGAGTCGAGTCATGGGAGGGTGCTCCGTGGGTGTGGTGGGGAGCAGTTCGTTGCAGGGGGTGGCCGAACCTCCAGGGCGGGGCGTCGGCGGAACCGACGAGGATCCCGCCGAGGCTTGGGTCACGCCTCCGGCGCTCGACAACAGGACCAGAGGGGTAAGGGGGGCGGTCGGGTGACGGGGGCTTCCGCCCCCGCCTAGACTGAGCCGGCCCTCCGGGCCTCAACGGCCGCCGCCGTGAGCATCGTCGTCGTGGGTGCCGTTGCCGGCGTTGCCGTTGTCGTCAGCGCCGTTGCCGTCAGCGCCGTTGTCGTCAGCGCCGTTGCCGTCAGCGCCGTTGCCGTCAGCGCCGTTGCCGTTAGCGCCGGAGGCGCGGCTCAATCTAGGCGGGGGCGGAAGCCCCCGTCACCGCCGCCGCCCTCCTCCTTCCTCAGGCGCTTCCTCCCGAGCGCCGGAGGCGCGACTCACCGGCCTCCCCTGCCTCCGGCCCCAACATGCTATAATCTGCGCCATGCTGCACTTCGAGATCACCACCACCGCCCATCCCGCCCGCACGGGCCGCCTCACGCTCACCCACGGCGCCGTACGCACACCGGTCTTCATGCCCTGTGCCAGCCTCGCCACCGTCAAGGCCTGCCCGGCCCACCGGGTCGAGACCACCGGCATCGAGATGCTGGTCTCCAACGCCTACCACCTGTGGCAGCGGCCCGGCCACGAGGTCGTGCGCGATCTCGGCGGGCTGCACCGCTTCATGGGCTGGGACCACCCGATCCTCACCGACAGCGGCGGCTTCCAGGTGTTCTCTCTCGCCAAGCCCAGGGACATCACCGAAGAGGGCGTGCACTTCCGCTCGCACATCTCCGGCGAGGCGCTGCTGCTGACGGCTGAGCAGTCCCTGGAGATACAGAACGCCCTGGGCAGCGACATCGCGATGGTCTTCGATGAGTGCACGCCCTACCCGGCGGAGAAGGAGTATGCGGAGGCCTCGCTGGAGCGGACCCTGCGTTGGTCCGAGCGCAGCCAGCAGGCCCACCGCAACCCGCGCCAGGCGCTGTTCGGGATCGTGCAGGGCGGGGTGTATGACGACCTGCGCGCCCGCAGCGCCGAGGGCACCGTCGCCCTGGGCTTCGACGGCTACGCCATCGGGGGGCTGTCGGTGGGGGAGAGCAAGGAGCAGATGCTGGCGGCGCTGGAGGCGGCGCTGCCGCACCTGCCGCCGGACCAGCCGCGCTATGTGATGGGCGTGGGCACGCCGCTGGACATCCTGGAATGCGCCGCGCGCGGGGTGGACATGTTCGACTGCGTCCTGCCCACGCGCATGGCCCGCCACGGCAGCCTGATGACCCGGCAGGGCCCGCTAAAGATCAACCGCCTCGAGCACGCCACCAGCAGCGAGCCGCTGGACCCGACGTGCCCCTGCGAGGCCTGCCAACGCTACAGCCGCGGCTACCTGCGCCACCTGTTCATCTGCAAGGAGCCCCTGGCCTGGCAACTCCTGAGCGAGCACAACCTGACCTTCTACGCGACGTTTATGGCGGAGCTAAGGACGGCGATTGAGGCGGGGACGGTGGAGGAGTTGAGGCAGAAGGTGGGGGCGTGGACGACGCGGGAGAAGCGAACGGAGACGGAAACGGACTGACGGCTCCTCACCCCTGCCCCTCTCCCTCGCGCTCGATGGGGCCGAGCGCTCCGGAGAGGGGACCAATCCGCCACCTCCGTGGCTTCGAAGCCACAGTGTGTGCGTATCATTCCCCTCTCCGGAGCGCAACGCAGTGGAGCGAGGGAGAGGGGCAGGGGTGAGGAGCCGTTTGTCTCTGCCACGCAGGTATCCCCGCCTGCCCGGCGAACCTACCCCCGCTGACGTCGTCAGCCACACATCCTGAAACGGTCACCGTTGCCGTACAACCTTCGGAGGCGCTCTGATGATCAAGCTGGGCATTGTTGATTGCGACACTTCTCATGTGATCCAATTCACCATGCGGCACAACCACATCCCGGTCGAGAAGAACGGCATCGCCGAAGACCAGTGGGTGGATGGCTGCAAGGTCGTCATGGCCTACCCGGGCACCTCCAAGGTCCTGGACCAGAAGACCATTGACGAGCGCGCCAAGCAGCTCAAGAAGTGGGGCGTCAAGATCGTCGAGAAGCCCGAGGACATGATCGGCAAGGTGGATGGCGTGCTGATCGAGTCCAACCAGGGCAGCCAGCACCTCAAGCACGCCAAGGTGTTCATGAAGGCCGGTTTGCCCTGCTACATTGACAAGCCCTTCACCAACTCGGCCAAGGACGCCCTGAAGATCCGCGACCTGGCCGCCAAGTACAACGTCCCCTTCTTCTCCTCGTCCTCGCTGCGCTACGCCCCCGAGTGCGTGGCGGCGAAGGCCGAGCTGGGGCAGATCTTCGGCGTGGACGCCTGGAGCCCGGCGTCGCTGCACCCGGCCAGCCCCGGCCTGGCCCACTACGGCATTCACGGGGTGGAGATACTCTTCACGCTCATGGGCGCGGGCTGCGAGGCCGTCTCGTGCGCCTTCAACAAGGAGATCGGCGAGGTCAACACGGCCAAGTGGTCGGATGGCCGCGTCGGCGTGATGCGCGGCACGCGGCAGGGCGCCCATGCGTATGGCTTCGTGGCCTGGGGCGAGAAGGAAGTGCGCACCAGCGGCATCAACACCGCGTACATCTACCGCGAGCTGTGCAAGCAGCAGTCGCAGCTCTTCATGACCGGGCAGCCGCCGATTGACATCAACGAGACGATCGAGCTGGTGTGCTTCATGGACGCGGCCCTCAAGAGCAGCAAGCAGGGCGGCGAGTGGGTAGCGCTGGAGAAGTAGCGCCATAGGAGCGCCGGCTTTCAGCCGGTAGCAGGCCGAAGCGACCGCGGCGGCGGCTGCCTGTCTTGACAGCCGCCGCCGATTCCTGCTAAGGTAACCCTCCACGGTGCCCTCGGGCATCGTGGTGCGTGATTCCCGCCAACATTCGAGGTGAGGCGATATAGATCCCAACCGGGGCTACAGGATCAACGAGCGCATCCGCGCGTCGCAAGTCCGCGTGGTCACTCAGGAGGGCGAGAACCTGGGGGTCATGTCCATCCAGGACGCCCTCGCCGAGGCCGAAAAGCGCAGTCTGGACCTGATTGAGGTGGCGCCGGACGGCAAGCCGCCGGTCTGCCGCATCATTGACTACGGCAAGTTCCGCTACGAGCAGCGCAAGAAGCAGAAGGAAGCCCAGAAGAAATCCAAGCAGATGGAGATCAAGGGCATCCGCGTCCGGCCCAACACTGACGATCACGACCTGGATTTCAAGAGCAAGAACGCCCTGAAGTTCCTGCGCCACGGCGATAAGGTAAAGTTCACCGTCATCTTCCGCGGCCCGGAGCTGCGCCACAAGGACATCGGCCAGAAGCAGCTGGAGCGCTTCATCGCCAACCTGGCCGAGTACGCCATCGTGGACCAGCCGCCCCGCATGGAGGGCCGGCGGATGACGATGGTGCTGGAACCCAAGAAGACCATGCCGCCCGCCCCACCTGAGCAAGGAGCCAAGCCCAGTGCCAAAGATGAAGACGAGACGATCCGCGAGCAAGCGCCTGCAGGTGACGGGGAGCGGCCGGATAGTGCACCGCTGCAGCAAGCTGAACCACCTGCTGTCCAAGAAAACCCGGCAGATGAAGCGCCGGCTTAAGCGGGGCGGCGAAGTAACGCCCCCCGGCTACAAGCAGCAAGTAGACGCTCTGCTGCCGTATAGTTAGGGATTGGGGACTGGGTTGTGGGCATTGGGGACGGCACTGCCGTTCCCTGACCCCTGACCCGGGATCCCCGCCGTACACGGGCCAGTGACGCGGGCACCCAAGTGAGACGGAGCGCCTTGAGGCGTCGCCCTCTCCGCCCCCAGCGGCCCCGGGCATGACAAGGAGTTGTGAGTATGCCCCGAGCAAGTCGAGGACCGGCAACACATCGCCGGCGCAAGAAGATCCTGAAGGCGGCGAAGGGTTACGTCGGCGGTCGGCGTAAGTTCTTCAAGACCGCGAAAGAGACGGTCATGCGGGCGCGCAAGTACGCGTACCGCGACCGCCGCGTGCGCAAGCGCATGTTCCGCAACCTGTGGATCGCCCGCATCAACGCCGCCGTGCGCATGAACGGGATGACCTACAGCGTGTTCGCCAACGGGCTGAAGAAGGCAGGCATCGCGCTGAACCGCAAGATGCTGGCCTACCTCGCCGCCGAGGATCCCGCCGCGTTCGCGCTGATCGTGGAGCAGGTCAAGGCTGCGGTCGCCTAGCGCAACGCCAGCGCCGCTGTACCCGAGACGCCGACTCAGCCGAGTCGGCGTCTCTGTTTGTATGGGGCGAGAGGGTCACTTGGGGCGCAACAGGGTCAGCGTGCCGTCGGCGCCGAGGACAGTGCGGCCGAGGGCGAAGCCACGGCTGAGCTGCAGTAGCCGCCGCGATGCGGCCTTGCCGGCCGACGCGGTGAGCGGCACGGGGGTACAGCCGCTGATGCGCATCGGGTGGAACCGCAGCTTGGTCGCGCGCGAGCGCTCGAAGACGATCTCGGCGATCCCGGTGTCCGCCTTCCCGGCGCCGGCGGCGGGGAAGACGAAGTTGCCCAGGCTGTAGCAGATCGGCCGCCCCATGAACCACTCGACGCCCTCTAGGACGTGCGGGTGGTGGCCGACCACCGCCGAGGCCCCGAGCTTGATCGCGGCATGGGCCAGGGAGCGCTGGTAGGTGCTGGGGCGGGACGCGCCCTCGGTGCCCCAGTGGAAGAGCACGATGACGGCACCAGCCCGGCGCCGGGCGGCGGCGATGTCACGGGCCACGGCCTGGCGGGAGCTGTCGCTCAGGGCCGTACCGGCGCCATTGGGGCGCACGATGGCTACCCCGGCCGACTTGGCCCCGGCGGGGGTGCAGGCCCCCCGTCCCCCCGGGGACATGAAGGCCAGGTAGGCCAGGACGGCCACCGTGCCCTGCCGCGTGCGGACGAAGGCCGGGGCGCGCGCGGCCCCGATGCTGGCCCCGGCCCCGGTGGTGGTGAGGCCCAGCCGCCGCACGGCGCGGATCGTGTCCAGGCAGCCGCCGGTCCGGTAGTCCATGAGGTGGTTGTTGGCCAGGCCGACCACGTCCACGCCGGCGTCGCGCAGGTCAGTGGCCGCGCGCGGGTCAGCCCGCAGGACGAAGTGGTAGTGCCGCCGCAGGTCGCGGGCACTCTTGTTAGGGGTGCGCCCCGTGCGCGTGGTCAGGGGGCCTTCCAGGTTGACGATGGCGACATCGGCGCGGCGGAACAGCAGCGCGGCGTAGTGGAGGGCCGAGGGCTGCTGCTTGTGCCGCAGCCACACGTCACCGGCGATGGCGACGCGGAGGGGGGCGGCATCGGCCACGCCGAGGCAGGCGAGGCACACCGTCGGCGCAAGGAGAACCCACAGCAGCTTGCGAAACACCATAGTAGTGCGCCGATCGGGCTGAAGCCAAGACATGGCTGTCGTTTCCTGCCCGGCGTTCACCCAACCTCCAACGGTGGAGAGATGCTGCCCATCACCAGCCCCCACAACCAGCACGTCAAGCTCTTCCGCTCCCTCGCCACGGCAAAGGGGCGGCGCGAGCATGGGTTGTTCGCCATCGAGGGAGCGCACCTGGTCGAGGAGATGATCGCGGCCGGGGTACGGGCGAAGGTGGGTTATGTGTGCCCAGAGCTGCTCAAGGAGCAGACCCCGGCGCGGCGGCTGAAGAAGCATGCCGACACGATGGTGGAAGTGGCCGCGCCCGTGTTCCGCGAGATGAGCGACACCGTCACGCCACAGGGCATCGCGGCGGCGGTGGCGCTACCGCGGCATTCCCTCGAGGCGCTGCCGGCGGGCCCGGGCGTTGTGCTGGCCGTGCATGAGGTGCGCGACCCGGGCAACATGGGGACCATGGTCCGCACCGCCGATGCCGCCGGGGCGCTGGGCGTGGTGGCCGTCGGCGACTGTGTGGACCTGTACGCCCCCAAGGTCGTGCGGGCCGCCGCCGGGGCGATGTTCCACCTGCCGCTGGTGGCGGTGTCGGAGGCGGAGTTGCTGGCCTGGAGCCGCGAGGCGGCGGTGGCGCTGGTGGCCACGGTCGTGCACGACGGCGTGCCGCTGCCGGCGGCGGAGCTGCCCGAGCGCTGCGCCATCCTGATCGGCAGCGAGGCCCACGGGCTGCCTGAGGCGCTATTGACAGCCTGCCAGGTGCGGGTTACCATACCCATGCCCGGCCGGGCCGAGAGCCTCAACGCGGCCATCGCGGCGGGCGTCTTGTTGTACGAGTACAACAGACAACGGTTGTGACGGAGAAAAGTAGGCGACGGACGGGGTCGGAGACTGCCCCGCAGTCTCACAGAGAGGGAGGGTCATGGGCTGGAAGCCCTCCCGGCCACCGTGTCGCTGAAGTTCCCTCCCGAACCGCCGGCTGAAGTGGCAGTTCCGAACGGCTCCTCACCCCCGGCCCCTCTCCCTCGCGCGGTACGGCCGCGCTCCGGAGAGGGGGGAACGGCGTAGCGGAGCGGCGGAAGGGGCCATGCGTAGGCCGTGCCGGTGTGCTCCACCGTTACCCGGAGCGCCGCCTGGTAGGGTGGTTACGTCTGTGAGCGCCTTTGCATCGCGCCCCGGCGTCCCGGCGGTTCACTGAACCGCGATGGATGCTGGGGCGTTTTTGCCCTCAGTGCAGGCGCGATGGATCGCGCCGCGACAGGAGAAGACCATGCCCATCATCACCCTGACCATCAGCAACCGTGACGTCGAAAGCAAGCGGCGCCTGGCCGAGGAGCTGACGAAGGTCGCCGCGGAGATCACCCAGATCCCGGCCGAGAGGTTCGTCGTCATCGTGGACGAGCACCCGCGCGAGAGCATCGCCGTGGGCGGGAAGCTGCTGAGCGACCAGTAGCCTTCCTCTGCCGAAGAGAGGTGTGGGATTGGACCACCGCTTATGCTAGAACAGATCGCCGCTTTGCAGGCCGACGCCGAGGCTGCCATTGCCGAGGCCCGGGACGAAGCCGCTCTGGAGGCTGCCCGCGTGAAGTACGTGGGCCGCAATGGCCTCGTGCGGGCGCAGTTCCAGAAGCTGGGGCAGGTGCCGAAGGAAGAGAAGCCCGCCGTCGGCGCGGCGCTCAACCAGCTCTCGCAGCGGCTGGAGGCGCTTCTGGCCGAACGCAAGGAGGCCCTGGAGGCGCTGACCGCCGACTCCGAGCTGCTGGCCGAGACGGTGGATGTGACGCTGCCCGGCCGCGCCCCGCGCGTGGGCAAGCGCCACCCGCTGCTGCAGACCCTCGACGACATGATCGCCATCTTCCTGGGCTTGGGCTTCCGCGTGGCCGAGGGCCCCGAGGTCGAGGACTACTACCACAGCTTCGGCGCGCTCAACTATCCTGAGTACCACCCGGCGATGGATGAGCAGATGACGTTCTATGCCGGCCCCGAGGTGCTCCTGCGCAGCCAGACCTCGACCGTGCAGATCCGCGCCATGGAGGCCATGCAGCCCCCGGTGCGGATCATCGTGCCCGGCCGGTGCTACCGCCGCGACACGGTGGACGCGACGCACTGCCACACCTTCTACCAGCTCGAGGGGCTGCTGGTGGATGAGGGCATCACCTTCGCGGACCTGAAGGGCACGATGCAGATCTTCGCGCGTGAGATCTTCGGCGAGCGCTGCCAGGTGCGCTTCCGCCCGGACTTCTTCCCCTTCACCGAGCCCAGCGCCGAGGTGGCGCTGTCGTGCACGCTGTGCGACGGCAGCGGCTGCCGCGTGTGCAGCGGCACGGGCTACCTGGAGGTCGGCGGCGCGGGGCAAGTGGACCCGAACGTGCTGGCCAATGTCGGCTACGACACCGAGAAGTACACCGGCTACGCCTTCGGCGTCGGCGTCGAGCGGTTCACGATGCTGCGGCATGGCATTGACGACATCCGCCTGTTCTATAGCGGCGACATGCGGTTCCTGCGACAGTTCTAGACAAGCGAGGCCAGCAGTGGAGACCGTCCGCTCCCGCTTCCGCAAAGTCATGTGCGGGCAGACGCCCGAGGACACGCTGCCGTGCCTGGAGTGGGCCGGCTGGTGGGACAAGACCATCGCCCGCTGGCGCGATGAGGGCCTGCCTGCCAGCCTGGAGATCTACGACATCAAGCGCCACTTCGGGCTCGACGTGAACTACCAGCTCTGGTTCGGCCAGTGGACGCAGGCGCCTGCCGGTCTGCCCGGCGGCGGGTACATCCGCGACGAGGCCGACTACGAGCGCCTCCGGCCGCTGCTGTATCCCGACCCGGTGCCCTTCGACCGGGAGCTGTGGACGCAGTACGCCGCCGAGCAGGAGCGCGGCGAGGTCATCTGCTGGATCAGCCTCAGCGGGTTCTTCTGGTGGCCCCGCGTGCTCTTTGGCATTGCGCCGCACCTGCTGGCGTTCTACGACTACCCGGCGCTGATGCACCGCATCAACGCCGACCAGGTCGCGTACATGAAGCGCTGCGTCGCGGCCTTCTGCGAGGTCTGCGTGCCGGACTTCATGACCTTCGGCGAGGACATGAGCTACAACCACGGGCCGATGATCGGCAAGGCCCAGTTCGATGAGTTCATGGCGCCCTACTACCGCGAGATCATCCCGGTCCTGCGCGCCCGCGACATCGTGTGCCTCATTGACAGCGACGGGCAGGTCGAGCCGCTGATCCCCTGGTTCGAGGAAGTCGGCCTGCAGGGCATCCTGCCGCTGGAGCGCATGGCCGGCGTGGACGTGAACCGCATCCGCCAAAGGCACCCGCAGTGGCGGATGATCGGGGGCTTTGACAAGACGGTCATGCACCTGGGCGAAGCAGCCATCCGGGCGGAGTTCGAGCGCCTCATGCCGGCGGCGCGGGCGGGCTACTTCGTCCCCTCGGTGGATCACCAGACCCCGCCCGGCGTGTCGCTTCAGGACTACCGGCTGTACGTGCGGCTGCTCAAAGACTTCATGGCGGAGGCGTGCCGATGAGCGCACCCATCAACCTGCGGCTACTGTGGACCTGGGATCACTGCATCCAGTGGACGGCGAGCCGCGCCGGCGTGCACGACTGGGGCGCCTCCAACGAGTTCAGCGGCGACGCCGAGGACTTCGTGCGCGAGTGCAGCCTGATGCTGCGCTGGTGCGGGGCCCACGGGATCGAGGGGGTGGTCGTGTGGGGGCTCTTGCGCGACCAGCACGGCGGGGTGGACGCCGCGCGGCGGCTGTGCGACGTGGCCGCCGAGGCCGGCGTGAAGCTGCTGGCCGGGGTGGGGCTCAATGCCTATGGCGGCGTGTACTATGACGGCGACTCGCCGTGGTCGCTGGACCGCCACCTGGAAGCCCACCCGGAGCTGCGCGCCGTCAACGCGGCGGGCGAGCCGCATATCCTGCGGCCGGGACGCTTCATGCCGCGCCCGATGGACCATGCCTGCCCGTCGCGGCCCGAGAACATGGCCTACTGCTGCGACGGGCTGCGCTGGCTGATGGAGACGGTGCCGCTGGCCGGCGTGCAGGTCGAGGCCGGCGACACGGGCGTGTGCCACTGCCCGCTGTGCCGCGCGCGGCGGCAGCACCCCGTGTCCTACCTGTCGTGGGAAGACATGGCGCTCATGTACGCCCCGGCGGCCGAGGCGGTCTTGTCCGTCCGTCCGGACGCGCTGGTGGTGCTGGAGACGTACTCCAACCCCACGCCGCATGAGGGCGAGGACGCCCCCGGCTTTGGCGGCGGCCTGCCCCACTGGGCCCCGGAGTGCATCGCGGAGTTCCCACGCGGGGGCCACATCCAGTGGGTCTGCGACGAGTACATCCCGCCGCGCAAGCAGCATGAGTGGACTGACGCCGGTACGGCCCCGGCAGGCTTTGCCGGCCACATCATGCGCTGCCACCTGGCGACGTGGTGGCGGGGCCGCGGCGAGGAAGTGGCGGCGGACTGGCTCGCCGTCATGGCGCAGCGGTGCATCGCGACCGGCTTCAGCGGGACCTCCATGTTCGGCGAGAAGTCGGCCTTCCGCGCCGGCAGCGAACTGAACTATCTGGCGCTGGCCGACTATGGCTCGGCGGCCAATCCCGAGGCCGATCTGGACTCGTTCCTGGATCGGGTGGCGGGGCCATTGCTGGGCGGGGCGGAGCAGGCCCGGGAGTACCTGCGACTGGCGCGGCTGGTTGACGCGCCGGACGATTTGGCGCGCGCCATCGAGGCAGCGCAGCGACACGCCGCGCAGCTCGCCGGACGCCCGGCCGAGCGCTGGACGTGGCTGGCGTGGTATCTGAGCCGCTTCCGCCACGATCGTGACGAGCTGTGAGAACGACGCCGTCTGGCCACAGCACAGGGGAAAGGGAAGAATGAGAGCCGGAGCGGGCAGCCGTTGCCCGGGCTGTCCGGCGCGGGACTCATCGCATCAACATGACTGAAGCTGCTTTGCAGTGGCCACGGCCGCCGGCCGGGCTCACGAATACGCCGGCGGCGCTGGCCGAGGTGTGCAATCACCTGGCTGCCGCGCGGGTGTTCGCCTTTGACACGGAGTTCCTGTCGGGGCGCACCTACCGGACGCGCCTGTGCCTGGTGCAGGTCGCGACCGACGAGCGGGTAGAGCTGATTGACCCGCTTTCCCTGCGCGATCTTGGGCCGCTGTGGGAGCTGCTGGCCGACCCGGCGGTCGAGAAGATCTGCCACGCGGGCGCGCAGGACCTGGCCGTGATCTGGCGAGCCGGGGGCCTGGCGCCGCAGCACGTGTTCGACTGCCAGATTGCGGCGGCGCTGGTCGGGATCGGCTATGAGATCGGCGTCCCGCAACTGGTTGAGATGGTGGCGGGCGTCCGGCTTTCCAAGGCGGACCAGTACTCGAACTGGGCGCGGCGGCCGCTTTCGGCCTCGCAGCTTGCCTACGCCGCCAACGATGTGCGCTATCTGCCGGCCGCGCACCGCCTGCTGCTGGAGCAGGTGCAGGCGAAGGGGCGCATGGCCTGGGTGCGCGACGCCTGCCGCGAGGCGTGCGAACGGGCCGCCCCCGACGGGGAGTTGGCGGCGACCTACACCCGCACGGGCCTGAAGTGGCGGCTGGAGCCCGAGCAACTGTCGGTGCTGTGGGAGTTGCTGCAATGGCGCGAGGCCCTGGCGGAGCAGCTCAACAGCGCACCCGGCAGCCTGCTCAAGGACGACATGCTGGCGAGGCTGGCCGAGCGGTCGCCGGAGACGAAGCCTGAGCTTCGGCGCCTCAAGAGCATGACCGATGACGTCGTCGCGCGGTACGGTGACGACCTGCTGCGCGCGGTCGGCCGCGGGAAGCAACTGCCGCCGGCGCGCCTGCCAGCTCTTCCACCGCCGGCGCCAGACACCGCCGAGACGCGGCGACTCATGGATGTCATCAAGGCCTCGGTCCAGTTGATCTGCCACGCGCAGCGGGTGTGGCCCAACGCCGTGGTGGATGCCGCCCAACTCGAGGAGTTGGTGCGGCTGCTCGCCGGCGGCCAGGACGTGTCCGGTCACGGGCTGATGCACGGCTGGCGGCGCGAGTGCCTGGGACAGGCGCTGCTGGACCTGCTGCAAGGCGAATCGCGCCTGACGCTGCAGGTGACGGACGGGCGGATGCGCGCGGAGTTCGCGCCGGGCACCTGAGCGATGGTGTGCCGGGCAAGCTCATGCCGACGGGGGGAGCCGTAAGACGAGAGCGGGGCAGTGGGAGCGGTCACCGACCGCGACCAGGCCGAGACGACAGTCGCAGTCGGTGGCCGCTCCCACCGACCGCGCAGTATGACTTGGAGGCAGCGTTCGCATGCGCGTACCGTATAGCTGGCTGATGGAGTTCCTGCAGGCTGACATCGCGGCGCCCGACTTGGCGCACGTGCTGACGATGGGCGGGCTCGAAGTGGAGGAGATCCGCGACTGGACCTCCGACGACGGCCAGGCGAGCGACCAGATCCTGGTCACGAAGGTCACCGCCAACCGCGGCGACATGCTGTCGATCCTGGGCGTGGCGCGGCAGGCCGCAGCGCTGCTGCAGACCACCTACAAGCTGCCCGACATCCCGTCGGACTCCATCACCGATCCGGTCGGCGGGGGGCTGCAGGCGAGCGACGGCCGCGTGACGATCGAGCTGGCCGATCCGGTCGGCTGCCCGCGCTACTCGGGGCTGCTGCTGGAGGGCATCAAACTGGCGCCCTCGCCCGCGTGGCTGTCCCACCGCCTCGAAGCCGCTGGCATGAGGCCGCTGATCAATGTCGTGGACTGCACCAACTATGTGATGCTGGAGCTGGGCCAGCCGCTGCACGCCTTCGACTTCAAGCTGCTGCGCCGGGGCCACATCATCGTCCGCCGCGCCACCGAGGGCGAGCAGATCCTGACCCTCGATCGCCAGTGGCGGACGCTGACGGCCGAGGACCTGCTCATCACCGACCCCTCGGGCCCGGCGGCGCTGGCGGGCGTCATGGGCGGAGCGGACACCGAGATCAACGACAAGTCCACGACCGTCCTGATCGAGAGCGCGCACTTCGACCCCACCACCATCCGCAAGACGTCCCTGCGCCTCGGCCTGTCCAGCGAGGCCAGCTACCGCTTCGAGCGGCACGTGGACCCCAACGGGACGCTGCGCGCCGTCGCCCGGGTGACCCAGCTTATCCGGCAGACCGCCGGCGGGGAGATCATCGGCAAGGCCCTCGACGCCCGGGCCGAGGACTTCGCACCCCGGCCGATCACACTCAGGCCCGAGCGCTGCAACGCCATCCTGGGCACGAGCCTGACCGCCGAGGACATGTCCCGCTGCCTGAAGGCGATTGACTTCGGCGTCGAGGCCACGGGTGCCGCGTCGTGTGCGGCGGGGCCCGTGGCCGGGGCGGCGCAAGCAGCGGCGGGGCCCGGCGCACACGACGCGCCACCCGCCGCCTTGACAGTGCGGGTCCCGCGCCTGCGCTGGGACATCGAGCGCGAGATTGACCTCATCGAGGAAGTCGCGATCATCTACGGGTATGACAACCTGCCGATGACCGTGCCGGGCAAGCTGGCCCAGAGCGGGCTGTTCACGCGACGGCAGAAGCTGACACGTCAGGTGGGTGCGGTGCTGCGCGAGTGCGGCCTGAACGAGAGCTTCAGCTTCTCGGTGTCGTGCCCGGCCGATCTGGACCGCCTGGGCTTCGGCCCCGACGCCTCCGAGCGCACGATGCTGCCGCTGTCGAACCCGATGATTGACACACAGTCGCACATGCGCACGACACTGCTGCCCGCGATGCTGGAGGCAGCCGAGAACAACGTCCGCCAGCGCGTGACGGATGTGGCCCTGTATGAGACCAACAAGGTCTTCGTGCCCGTGACCGGCGAGCCCCTCCCGCAGGAGCCGCAGCGCGTCGCCGGGATCATCATGGGCTCGGTGCTGACCGCCGACTGGAACGCCTCCGAGGAGCTGAAGCACCCGGACTTCTTCCTGGTCAAGGGGATCGTCGAGCAGGTCTGCGACAGCCTGGGCCTCACGGACGTGAGCTTCGCGCGCACCCAGCACCCCACGTTCCATCCCGGCCGTTGCGCGGCGCTGGTCATCGGCGGCCAGGCGGCAGGCGTGCTCGGCGAAGTTGCCGCGAGTGTGCAGGCGGCGTACGACCTGCCCGACCGCGCCTATGCCTTCGAGCTGGACCTGGAGGCCCTGCTGGCCGGGGCCTGCGACTTCAAGCCCTATGCTCCGCTGCCGCGCTTCCCGGCGGTGGGTCGCGACCTGGCGCTGGTGCTGCCCGATGACGACGCCCACACGGCGGCGCGGCTGGAGGAGATCATCCGGGCGGCGGGCGGGGAGATGCTGCAGACGGTCGCGCCCTTCGACCTGTTCATGGACGCCCAGCGCCTGGGCGCGGGCGTCAAGAGCCTGGCGTTCAGTCTGGAGTTCCGCGCGCCGGACCGCACGCTGACGGACGACGAAGTGGACGCCGCCATGGCCGCCATCCGCGAGCGCGTGGCGACCGAGGCCGGAGCGAAGGTGCGGGACAGCTAGGGGGCAGGTTACGGGTTGCCGGAGCCGTTGCCGTCGGCCCCGAAGCGGCCCGCGTACGTAGCCACGGGCGTGAGCCCGTGGACTCCCGGCCCTCCTCCTTTCCTCCTTCCCCTCTCCCCCGGCAGGTGCCACCCCGCCCCGTGGGGAACCGCGAACCATTGGATTCCACTGCCGCCCTGGCGGCCATGATGAGGAGGGCCTTCGTATGGCCAAGAAGCTACGTGTTGGTGTCATTGGTTCCGGTGCGATCTTCACCGGCGCCCATCTGCCCGGCTGGAAGGCGCTGAACGACGTTGAGATCGTCGCCATCGCCGACATCAAGAAGCCATCGCAGGAGACGGCCGCGGCCGCCATCGGCAACCCTGACCTGAAGATCTACGATGACTACAAGAAGATGCTCAAAGAGATGCAGTTCGACATCGTGGACGTCTGCACCCCGAACTGCTTCCACTGCGCCCCGACCATCGCTGCCTTCGAGGCCGGCGCCCATGTCATCACCGAGAAGCCGTGCGCGACGTCTGTCGCGGAAGTCGAGAAGATGATCGCCGCCGGCAAGAAGGCCGGGACCTTGTTCATGGTCGCCCAGTCGCTGCGCTTCTCCGACGCGCACCTGGCTATGAAGCGCTGGGTGGAGGCCGGGCTCATCGGCGAAGTGTACTACGGCCGCCTGAGCCTCCTGCGCCCGCGCGGCGTGCCCTCCTGGGGTGACTTCATCGTCAAGGAGATGTCCGCCGGCGGCCCGTGCTATGACCTCGCGGTGCATATCCTCGATCTCGCGCTGTACCTGATGGGCCACCCCGAGCCCGTGTCGGTCTCGGCCAACTACTGGCTCAAGCTGTCCAACAAGCCCTCGGTCATGAAGCACGATCCGAAGCGCTACACCGTGCCCGACGAGTTGGCCGCCGGCTTCATCCGCTTCGCCAACGGCGCCAGCCTGGCGCTGGAGACGAGCTGGGCCGTCAACGCCCCGGAGGGCACGTACAACGTGTTCCTCGCCGGCGACAAGGGCGGCATGCAGAACAGCCCGCTGACGCTGGTGCGCGAGGAGGCCGGGTTGCTGACCAACACCACGGTGCAGGTCAACCCCGATGCGGGCGTCAAGCCCCACAGCGAGGAGATCCGCCGCTTCGTCGAGGCCGTCCGCAAGGGCCTCCCGTCGCCCGTGCCCGGCGAGCAGGCGCTCATGACCCAGCGCATCCTCGACGGCATCTACAAGTCCGCCGAGAAGGGCAAGGAAGTCAAGGTGTAGGCGGGAGCGGCAAGTGGCAAGTGGCAAGTGGCGGGCGGGACGCCGTTGCCGTAGCCGTCACCTCGGGGCCGCCGGCAGATGCTGGCGGCCCCGTATGCCAATCGGTCATGCCAGGAGGCAGTCCCATGCGCGTCATGCTGCTGTTGTTGCCGGTGGTGCTCGCCAGCGCCGCCCATGCTCAGCCCGAGATGGTCTTCGGCAAGCTGCGCTACGCCATCTGCGGCGTGGGCGACAGGGAGACCATTCTCCGCAACCACATCAACCTGGCCCATCTGCACTGCCCGGCCAGCGGCGGGGCGTACAACGGCTTGCCCGCGCGCACCGAGTTCGACCGGCAGATGGCCGACTGGAAGAAGGGCGCCGACGCCCTGCGCGAGGCGGGAGTACACCCCATCACGTACATCGCCCCGGACATGTGGTACGGCGACCCCGAGAAGCGCACGCTGATCTTCGACTTCTACGACCAGCGCTGGGGGCAGTACGAGGACTTCCTGGGGCCCCGGCCCGCCGACCCCCTGGCCTGGGCGCAGCTCAAGCCCGACGGCACGCCCATCCCCTATGTGTACCACGACCAGAAGGGCTTCTACTGGTGCACGAACCAGCCCGCCTGCCGCCAGTACGTGCAGGGCGTCATCAAGATGCACGTGCAGTACGGCTCGCACGGCGTCTTCTTCGATGGCCCGTGCAACCATGGCTGCTACTGCCAGGAGTGCCAGAAACAGTTCCGCGAGTTCCTGCGCACGCAGTACCCCGACGCCGTCCGTGAGCGCCTCCTCAGCGGCGCGAAGCTCGACGAGGTCAAGCTCCCCACCGACAAGTCGAACCTGCCGCTGTGGGCGGCGCTGCGGCGGTTCCGCTGCGAGTCGCTGGCCCGGTTCCTGCACGACATGCGCGCCTGGGGGCGCAGCCTGTGCCCGGACTTTGTCCTGACCAACAACTACTGCATGTGGGCCGGCGACGCCGGGGGCATGGTGGGCATCGGCGAGCACCCGGAGCTGTACGCCCGCGAGGTGGACATTCTCTTTGACGAGGCGGCCTACGGCGGCGGCTCGGTCATGCAAGACGACGGCACCCGCCTGTCGAACGGGTTCCACTATGACTACCTCGTCGCCGCGGCCGCGAGCAAGCCTGCCGTCTGCACATACCTGGGCGTCAAGGACGCACCCGCCGAGGCCAAGGGCAACCTGGCGTCGCTGGAGATCGCCGAGTCATGGGCCAGCCAGTGTGGCAAGATGCAGCAGACGTTCCGCGACCAGCCTATCGTGGACGCCTTC
Source organism: bacterium (assembly GCA_021372615.1). Lineage (NCBI taxonomy): Bacteria > bacterium. Next base: position 42,964 of record JAJFUB010000034.1, read on the forward strand.
ACGCAAGCGGGGGAATTCCAGGTCAGGAACCCGGAGCTGTTCACCCCGGCCAAGCCGCTGGCCGATGTGGGCGTGTGGGTGTCGCTGCAGCAGTCTGTCGTGGGCAGCCCCACCTACGGTCTGGCCATGCCGCGCCTGCTGTCCGACGCCGGGATCGCCTGCCGCATCCTGACCGATGGCGACGTCACGGCGGCCGGATTGAAGGGGCTGCGGTGCCTGGTCGTACCGGGTGTGGCGGCGGCGACCGAGGCGCAACTGGTGGCGCTGCGAGAGTTCGCGAAGAGCGGCGGCGGGCTGGTGGCCGTCGGCCCCACTGGGACGCTCGACGAGCACGCCCTGCCACGCGCGGCCGAGGCCGCACAGCCCTTCGGGGCCGGGCCCGAGACGGGGCAGACGCAGACGGAGGTCGGGAAGGGGCGGCTGGCGTGGCTGAGCAGTCGCGAGATCAGCGGTCTGCCCGGCTACGCCCGCACGGCGGTGTCACCAGAGATCGGGAGCAAGGTCGCCGCCGCGGTGCGCTGGGCCGGACGCGAGCAACTGCTCCTGGCGCAGGCTCCGCCGCAGCCCTGTGAGATCCGCCTGTTCAGCGTCGCGCCGGACCGCTGGCGGATCTATCTCGTGAACTATGGCGTGACGAAGGCCGGGGCTGTCAACGCCATGCAAGACATGAGCTTCGCGCTGCGTCTGCCGGGGAAGATGAAGGTCGTTTCGGCGAAGGCGGACAGCACGGACTACGCCACGCCCCAGAACTTGGCCGTGACGCAGCAGGCGGGCGAGGCGACGCTGAAGCTCGGGACACTGCACATCTGGGCGGTGGTGGATGTGAAGCTGAAGTAGGACGATGGCCGGGGCGTCGTTGGAGGGGCCGGCTATCAGCCGGGCCGCCGTACGGTGCTCCCGTTGCTTTGTGACATCCGTCCCCAACGGCGGGCCGGATGATATCCGGCCCCTCCCAAGGCGACGGCCGCAGGTTCGCGACAGGCCGCTGCCGAACTGCCGTCTCACAGCAAAGACGCACGGAGGAACACTATGGCCCTACGAGTTGGCTTTGTGGGTGTCGGCGGCATCGCCAAGCGGCACCTGGCGTACTGCAAGAACCGCGAGGATGTCGAACTGGTCGGCTATGCCGACGTGAACTTCGAGGGCGCGCAGAAGGTCGCCGCTGAGTTCGGCGGCAACGCCTACGACAGCTACGACAAGCTCTACAGCGCCGAGAAGCCGGACGCGATCGTCATCTGCACCCCGCCCTTCGCGCACGGCGACATCGAGGAGGCCGCGTGCGCGGCGAAGATCCCCTTCTTTGTCGAGAAACCCGTGGCCGTGAACATGGAGCTGGCCCACCGCGTGCAGAAGGCGGTGGAGCAGAGCGGCATCGCCACCCAGGTCGGCTATATGTTCCGCTTCTCCGAGCCGATCCGCAAGGTGCGGGAGATGCTACAGAAGCACCCGCTCGCCATGGTGCAGGCGCACTACTACATGCCGGGCCTGCCGCCGCCGGCGTGGTGGACGAGCATGGAACTCGGCGGCGGGCAGCTCATCGAGCAGGCCACGCACATGCTCGACCTGGGGCGTTTCCTGGCCGGCGACGCCAAGACGGTCGTCGGCCGGGCCACGCGCACGCGCGACTGGACCCCGCCGCCCGGCTACGCGAGCGAGGGCATGCGGCTGTACGCCGCCGACATGGGCATCCCGGACACGACCGCGCTGGTCATCGAGTATGAGTGCGGCGCGCTCGGCACGCTGAGCTGCTCCATTGTGCCGCAGGCCAAGTGGGACGTGGGCTTCAAGGTCGTGGCCGAGGGGCTGCTCATCACGATTGACGGCGCAAACTGCTCATGGAGTGGCGACGAGGAGGGCAGCATGACAGCCTCCCCGGACTGGACCGGAGCCGTTCTGGGCGAGCTGCTCGATGTCGTCAAGGCGGGCGGCACGCAGACCAGCGTCCCGTACCTCGAGGGCGTCAAGAGCCTGGCGATCTCGGTGGCGGGGTATGAGTCCATGAAACGGGGCGGAGGCCCCGTAGCGGTCAGCGAGCTGGTTGGGTGACGGCGAAGGCACCGGAGAACCGAACCGAAAAGCAACGACGCCACCCCTGGCCTGGGGGTGGCGTTTTCTACTGGAGTCAGCTCAGTCGGGCCGCTCGGCCCGTGGCAGGCTGAACATGAACGTGGCACCCTGGCCCGGCGCGCTGTCTACGCGGATGTCGCCGCCCATGGCGTGCAGCAGGTTTTGACACACCGATAGCCCCAGTCCGGCGCCTGGCTCGATGCCGCTGACCTCCAGCGCAACAAAGGGCTCGAAGATGCGCTCCTGGTCGTCCGGGGCGATACCCGGGCCCTGGTCATGCACCAGCGTCCAGACCACGGTCTCTTCCGGGCGGGCCGTGATCGTCACCGTGCCCCCTGGGGGGCTGTAGCGGATGGCGTTGGCCAGCAGGTTGTGCAGGACCTGCAGGACGCGGCGCTCATCCGCGCGCGCCGCCAGGGCGGGATCCACCTCGGCCGCCAGCGCCAGGCGCTTCTCATGGGCCAGTCCGCGGGCAATGTGCACCGAACGCTCCACCACCGCCGCCAGGGACAGTACCTCGATCTGCAGGTCGAGCTTGGCCATCTGCAGGCGGGAGAGGTCCAGGACGTCATTGATGAGCTGCAGGAGGTGCTCGGCGGCGCTGTGGATGTCCTGCGCAACCGACTTCTGGTCCGGGTTGAGGGGGCCGAAGGCCTCATCGGTCAGCAGTTCGGAGAAGCCGATGATGGCGTGGAGGGGGCTGCGGACCTCGTGGCTGAGGTCCGCCAGAAAGCGTGCGCGCAACGCGATGGGGCCATCAGGTTCCTGCGCCATAGGTCATGCCCCTGGTCGGTGCCGGCAGGTCAACGGCAGGAATGACGCGAAGCTTCTAGCCATTCGCCGTGTGGCTGGGCCGGACCTGCCGCCCCGCGGCAGTAGCCGACCCGGCCAGCTTTCCCGTGGAGGAACGACCATGCATAGACTGTGGCTCATTGTCCTGTTGGCGGCAGTCGCCAGCAGCGCCTTCGGCTTCACCATCGCCCGAGACGGCAAGCCGCAGGTGGACATCATCGTGGCTGCCGAGGCCACGTTGCCCGAGCAGACCGCCGCGACCGAGCTGGGGGACTACCTGGGCAAGATCGTCGGCAGCCCCTTCACCATCGTCAAGCCTGGTGAGGCGACCCAGATGGCCGCCCACATCTTCGTGGGCCAGACCGGAGCGGCCATTCGCGCAGGACTGCTGGCTGACAAGCTGGGGCCCGAGGAGTGGGTCATCCGCGCCTCCGGCCAGGACCTGATCGTGACCGGCGGCCGCCCGCGCGGCACGCTCTACGCCGTCTACCGCCTGCTCGAGGACGTGCTGGGCGTGCACTGGTGGAACCCGTGGGAGGAGACGGTGCCGCCGGCGAAGACGCTGGCCCCGAAGATCACGGAGCTGCGCGGCAAGCCCGTCACCCCGTACCGCGACATCTACATGCTGTACGGCAATGACGGCGGGCGGTTCGCGGCGCGCAACCGGCTCAACCGCGACGGCGACGCACGGATGCAGGCGGAGTTCGGCGGCTGCCGCGACTACGGCCCGCCCTACCACGTCCACACCTTCAACCTGTACTTCCCGCCCAAGCAGTACGGGGCCGAGCACCCCGAGTGGTACTCGCTCATCAAGGGCCAGCGGGTCGTGGACACCTCGCAGCTCTGCCTGACGAACCCGGAACTGCGCCAGGCGTTTCTGGCGAAGCTGACCAACTTCATCGAGACCACCGCCGCGGCCGCCAAGGCCGCCGGGGCGCCGCCGCCGGACGTCTTCAGCGTCTCGCAGAACGACTGGGACAACCACTGCACCTGCGATAGCTGCCAGGCGATCGCGACAGCCGAGGAGAGCGAGGCCGGGCCGCTACTGGACTTCGTGAACTTCCTGGCCGACAACATCAAGGACAAGTACCCCTGGGTGCACATTGACACCCTCGCCTACCAGTACACGCAGAAGGCGCCCAAGCATATCAGGCCACGGGACAATGTCATCATCCGGCTGTGCGACACCGGCTCCGACCCCACCAAGCCCATCACCTCGGAAGACAACAAGGCCTTCCGCGAGCACCTGCTGAGCTGGGCGGCCATCGCCAAGAACCTGCGCGTGTGGGACTACGCGGTGACCTACGCCAACCCCGCGGGGATGCCGCTGCCCACCACGCAGACCTATGACGATGACTTCAAGTTCTACCACGAGCACAATGTCGAGGGCGTGTTCACCGAGCATGAGTACGGCATCATCGGCGATGCGCGCGACTTCAAGATCTGGATGATGATGAAGCTGCTCGAGGACCCGTACGCCAACACCGAGAAGCTGGCGCGGACCTTCACCGACGGCTTCTACGGCCCGGCGGCGGGGAAGCTCGTGCGCGACTACCTGGCGGCCCTGGAGGCCGAGATGATCGCGCGCCAGACGCACACCAACTGGGGCTCGACGCCGATGTCGCTCACGTACCTGAACCTCGGCTTCATCAACCGCGCCCAGAAGCTGTTCGACCAGGCTGAGCAGGCTGTCGGCAACGACGCCACGCTGCTACGGCGCGTGCGCCACGCGCGGCTGCCGCTGGACCGGGCGAGCGTGGTGGCCTACACCAAGCTCAACAGCGAGTGGCAGGCGCTGGGCCAGCCGGCCGACCAGGCCCCGCCCAGCCGCGATGCCGTCGCCCAGCGCGCCATGGCGACTTGGCTGGCCGAGGCCAAGCTGCGCATGAGTGAGGCCGGGCAGGCCAAGGAGAAGGCTGCGGCTGAGAAGGAGATGCGGCGCTACACGTCGCTGCCCGGCTCGGTGCCGCTGCCCGCCAGGTTCCGTGACCTGCCGCGCGGCACGGTCTTTGACTACACCGCCGACATGACCCGCAACTGGGCGGACGTCGTCAAGGTCATCAAGGACCCCGAGGCCGAGAGCGGCTTCACCAACAAGCTGGACCTCACCGCCCCGGAGACAACCAGCCAGGAGAAGTACGTGCTGCCGATGCCATGGGGCCTGTACGGGGTGCAGCAGAAGAAGTTCGTCGGTGGCGCCGCCATCAAGGCCGAGGACATCACGGGGCCGGGCTACCACTGGTACAAGATGGGCGTCTTCCCCCTTGAGCCGTCGTACTACGCGTACTTCTTCTGGAGCTGGATCATCCAGGTAGACATTGACAACGCCTACGACGCCGCCAAGCCCGACCAGAAGTTCGAGGTCTGGGCCAACATCAAGTTCACGGGCCCGCGCTTCCCGCATGCCAAGGAGGGCGACAAGGACGCCATCTACGTGGAGCGGCTGGTGCTGGTGAAGACGCAGTAGACGTGCGATGCCGGAACGGCGAACGGCTCCTCACCCCTCCCCCTCTCCCTCGCGCGGGATACAGCCCCGCGCTCCGGAGAGGGGTGTCGTCCGGCCACTTCGTGGCTGCGAAGTCATAGAGCAACATGCGACCGCCCCTCTCCGGAGCACAGCCGTATCGTGCGAGGGAGAGGGGGAGGGGTGAGGAGCCTTCGAGCCGTCCTTCGCGAATCACATATGCCCACACGCACCATCACCGCCCTTCTCTTCGATCTGGATCAGACGCTCTACGCGCCGGAGACCGGCTTGCTGCCGGCCGGGGACCGGCGCATCACCGACTACCTTGCCCATCGCCTGAACCTGCCGCGCGAGCAGGCCGACGCCGAGCGCCGGCGGCTCTGGCGCGAGTACGGCACGACCGCCCGCGGGGCGGAGATCGAGTACGGCCTGCCCCAGCGCGAGCTGTACCTCCACAGCCTGGAGGACCTCGACCCGCGCGAGTACCTGGGCCGTGACGAGGCGCTGGCGGGGATGCTGCAGGGCCTCGACGCCGACCGGTTCGTCGTCACCAATGCGGCGGGCAACTATGCCCGCCGCGTGCTGGCGGCGCTGGGGATTGACCACTGCTTCCAGCGCGTGTTCGACATCGAGGCCCTCGGCTGGCGCCCCAAGCCCGAGCACGCGGCCTACCAGTGCGTGCTGGACGCCCTCGGCCGCCCGGCGGCCGAGGTGGGGATGGTCGAGGACTTCCCGTGGAACCTCGTCCCGGCGCAGGAGTTGGGGATGCTGACCGTCTACCTGGGCGCCGACGAGGCCGAGGCCGATGTGACGCTGACGAACCTGCTGGACCTGCCGGCGGCGCTGGCGGAGGCGGGGGTACGGCTCACCCACCCCCGGCGCTAGCGCGCCGACCCCTCCCCACAGGGGAGGGGTCCCGGGGCTCGACCGTTGGTCGGATTCCCTGAAGCATGCCGGGGATGTGCTTCCGCCGGTTGCGGCAGGGGCCGACACTACCGGCATTGTAGTCACAACGCCATCGAACAGAGCAACCCCTCCCCACTGGGGAGGGGTCGGCCCGCAGGGCCGGGGGTGGGTTGCCGTTCCGGGAGGCTTACATGAACACCACCATCTGGATGAACAAGCCCGCCGCCGACTGGCTCGAGGGCCTGCCCATCGGCACGGGGCGCCTGGCCGCGATGGTCCTCGGCGGCGTGAAGCGCGAGCAGGTGACGCTGAACCACGAGTGGCTCTGGACCGGTCGCAACCGCCAGCGCGACACAGAGCCCCGGGCCCACTTGCTCGAGCCCGTGCGGGAGTTGCTGCGGCAGGAGCGTTGGGAGGAGGCCGCGCAGGCTGCCAACGACGCCTTCGGCGGCGCGGGCGGCATCAGCGGCGTCCGGAACCGCGTGGACCCCTACCAGCCCGCTGCTGACCTGCTGCTCACCTTCAGCCACGGGCCATACCACCACTACCGCCGCAGCCTCGACCTGGAGAGCGGCATCGTGCGCGTGGAGTACGACGCCCAGCACGGCAACCGCATCACCCGCACCTACGTCGCCGACCTGAGCCACGACGCGATCTACGTGCACGTCGCGTTCGACGAGTACCCCCTCGAGTGCGTCGTGCAACTCGACCGCGGCTTCGACCCCGACTGCACGCTGACGCGCCGCGCCGCCGGCAGTCAACTCGACCTGCACGGCGCCATCCGCGACGGCATCGAGTTCCACGTACGCTGCCAGGCGGCGGTGCGTGAGGGCACGGTACGGGCGAACGGCGACAACCGCCTGATCGTCAGCGGCGCGCGGGAGCTGCTGCTGGCGCTGGACCTGGGCACCAATGTGAAGCAGCCCGACGCGGCGGCCGAATGTGACGCGCCGCTGCCGAGCCTGGACGAGTGGCCGGACCTGGTGCGGGCGCACACGGAGACCTACCAGCGCGGGCGCGGGGGCTTCAGCCTGGAACTGGGCGACTTGCCGGACCGCGAGGCCATGCCGACGCCCGAGCGCATTCACCGCGCCCGCAATGGCGAGCCCGATCCCGGCCTGCCACTGCTGTACTTCAATCTGGCCCGCCACCTGATGCAGGCCAGCTCCGCGCTGGCCGACCTGCCGGCGAACCTGCAGGGCAAGTGGAACGAGGACCTGCGCCCGCCGTGGGAGTGCGACCTGCACCAGGACGTGAACCTGCAGATGAACTACTGGTTCGCCGAGCCGGCGGGCATGACGGAGTGCATCGAGGCGCTGTTCCGCCACATCGAGCGCTTCGTGCCGCACGCCCGCAAAGCCGCGCGCGACCTGTACGGCTGCCGCGGCGTGTGGTTCCCGATCCAGACCGACCCGTGGGGCCGCGCCACCCCGGAGTCCTACGGCTGGGCGGTGTGGATCGGTGCGGCGGCCTGGCTGGCGCAGCACTTCTGGTGGCGCTGGGACTTCGGCCGCGACCGGCAGTTCCTCGCCGACCGCGCCTACCCGTTCATCAAGGACGTCGCGGCGTTCTACGAGGACTATCTCGTCGCGGACGCGGAGGGCGTCCTGCAAGTCATGCCCTCGCAGTCGCCCGAGAACCGCTTCGTTGGCAGCGGCAGTCGTTTCCCTGTCTCCATCGGCATCTCAGCGGCGATGGATGTGGAGCTGGCGCACGAGTGCCTCCGCCACGCGGTCGCGGCGTCCGAGGCCCTGGGCGTAGACGAGGACCTGCGCCGCACGTGGCAGGACATGCTGGGCCAGTTGCCGCCGCTGCAGGTCGGCTCGCGCGGACAACTGCTTGAGTGGGACCGGGAGTTCGAGGAAGTCGAGCCCGGCCATCGGCACCTATCGCACCTGTACGCGCTCTATCCGGGCGACCAGATTGATCCACTGGACAGCCCGGAGCTGTTCACGGCGGCGCGGCGGTCACTGGAGATCCGACTGGAGAACTTCGGCGGCCACACCGGCTGGAGCCGCGCCTGGACGGCGTGCTGCTTCGCGCGCCTGGGTGACGCGGAGGCGGCGTGGGCGCACCTGATGCACCTGGCGACGGACTTCGTGACCGACGCACTGCTGGACCTGCACCCGCCGCGCATCTTCCAGATCGAGGGCAACTTCGGCGGAGCGGCGGCGATCCTGGAGATGCTGCTGCAGAGCCGCGGCGGGCGGCTGCATCTGCTGCCGGCCTTACCGGAGGTCTGGCCGAGTGGAGAGGTGAAGGGGCTGCGGGCGCGAGGAGGATTTGTGGTGGATATGAAGTGGGCGGCGGGGCGGCTGATGGAGGCAATTGTCACCGCCCAGGAGACTGGTCCCTGCCGGATCATCCATGGGGATCAGGACCAGACGGTTACGTTGCAGGCCGGCGAGACCTACCAGGTGAACGGCTAGGTGCTGCTTCCGGCGCAGCTCCTGCTGAGGAGTGGATTGGCATGGCCAACAACGAGGTGGTGATGCCTTATGTGCAGCAGTGGGCGAACTACCTGGTTGGCGAGGGCTGCCGGCCGCCGGTCGTCAACGAGGGCAACAGGTGGCCCACGCGGCAGGAAGTGATCGCGGCCATCGAGGCAGAGGGCCTGCTGGCAGTGCCTCACGGCAGCGAAGAGGTCATCGTGCGGCCCCCTGCGGGCGCCCCGGAGGCAGTCGAGGGACTGCTGCGCCACGTGGTCGAGGTGCGGTGGGACGCGACAGGTGCGTTGGGGGAGGCAGGGCAGTCATCGTATCTCGTGATATTCCAGTGCCGGGACTGGGATCGCCTTGGGAACGATGATGTCGGCCTCTTCATCCATGGGCAGAACTGGCCTCTAGAGGTCTTCCTGGTGCACCGTCTCGCCCAGGAATGCGGGCAACTTGTTCTGTACCCAAGCGGCGGCGGCGTCCCTCTCGTAGTCGGTCCCGACTCCGGCCCTGGCCAACTGGCCGGCCTCTGGCCGGAGGCTGATCGGAGAGAAGGCGGCTGCAAGTGGCTCTACGAGCAGATGAGCTGCTGACGCAGCCACATCTGGTCGGCCCAAGAGAGAACCTCGAAGGAGATTCCACAGGTATGGACAGCCGCCAGCGCGTTCTCGCCGCCATGAACTTCACCGGGCCGGACCGCTGCCCCATCCACCACTACTGCTTCCCCGGCGCGATCTGGCGCCACGGGCAGAGGCTACTCGACCTCGTCGAGAAGTACCCCGACGATTTCGACAACGAGAACATCAAGGCCAACGCGCAGGCCCACCAACTCGCGGCCAACGAGAGCGCCGAGGACATCATCGAGTGGGTGGATGGCTGGGGCACGACGTGGCGGCGGATGCGCGGCTATACCTCGGGCGAGGTCCACCAGCCCGCCCTGCCCGACTGGGACGCCTGGCGTGGCTACGAGTTCCCCCCACTGCCCGATGACAAGCACTTCGCGGACTTCGCGGCCTCCGTCCAGCCGCGGCAGGAGGCCGGGGAGTTCGTGCGCGCCGGCGGCGGCCCGTTCTTCCAACACATGCAGCATCTGCGCGGCAACGCCAACTACTACGTAGACCTGGCCGAGGATAACGAGGGGGTCAACGAACTGGCCGACCGCATGGTCGCCTACAACCTGTACTCCATCGAGCGCTATGTGCAGATGGGCGTGGACTGCATCGCCTTCGGCGACGACTGGGGCGCCCAGCACGCCCTGCTCATCCACCCGGACATGTGGCGCCGGTTCTTCAAGCCCCGCTATGCCAGGATGTTCGCCCCTGCCCGCGAGCACGGGATCCAGGTCTGGTTCCATTCGGACGGGTGGATCCTGGAGATCATCGAGGACCTCATCGAGATCGGCGTGACGCTGCTGAACCCCCAGCATGACATCATGGGCACGCGGCGCGTGGGGGAGATCGTCCGGGGCCGCTGCTGCATCCGCACCGACATCAGCCGCCAGACGGTCATCCCCTTCGGCACGCCCAACGACATTCGCGCGGCGGTCAGGGAAGCCCTCGAGGCCTTCAGCACCGACGCCGGCGGCTGCATGCTCCACGGTGAGATCGGCCAGGAAGTCCCCTTCGAGAACATCGAGGCGCTGTATGCAGCGTTCTATGAGTACGGGCAGTACCCGATGGAGTGGCGGAGGTAGCCCATGAGTTCATCCAAGGCCTCACCGCTGGGGATCATCCTGCTCATCGGGCTGATGGTCGTCTTCTTCAGCCCGGCGCGCTCGACCATCCCCCAGCAGGAAGCGGACGCCATCCGCGCCCGGTTCGGCGTCCGCCCCGGTGCGGTAGTCGTCTTCCAGAACCCTGGGTGAGGGGCCTGCACCATGCTCTTTGAGCAGCTCGATGCCGTGGGCATCAGCTATGTGCCGGTCAATGTCACCGCCTCAGAACGCGCCATCCAAACGCTGCGGGACCTGGGGAAGAACAGCTTCGGCATGACGACACGGATGCCGACACCGACGACGCTGGTGGGGAGGCGAGTCATCCGGGGAGCGGATGTGAAGAGGATCCAGCAGGCCCTGATCGAGGAGCGGAAGGGTAGCTCAACTCGCTGAATCCATGTTCTTCGTCTTGAGCACGCGCAGCAACGTCTGCATGTTCTCCTGGAAGCTGCCGGTCGTGAAGTCCATCGCCTGATCGCCCTCTCGCAGCGGCGTGCCGCCGGGGGCCGCGCCACCGTCTGCGGCTGGCCCGATGGTGACCGGTACAACCATGCCGCCCTGTTCGAGGGCATACTTGTACTCGTATTCGACCCACTCTGATCTAAGGCCGGCCTCGCTCACGAAGAGCAGGATGAAACCCTCGGCCGCAGCGGTCTCGATGCTACGCCGCATGATCCCGGCCAGGTCCACGCCCGCAGCGTCATCATCGTCGAAGTAGACCCGGTATTCGTGCTGCCTGAGAGCCTCGGCAATGGGTCTGACGAGTTCCTGATCTTCCCGCGAATAGGCCATGTAGATCGTCACACGCCGCGAGAGCCCTGTGACCGCCGCGAGTTGCTCGTCCCAGTCGTGCGTCAGATCCACGTTCGCCGTGTATTTGCCCGGAAGCCCCCTGATGTACTCCAGCTCCATCTGCACCCACTTGGAGTTGCGCGCGTTGGGGCTGTCACAGAGCAGGAACCACGTGCGCGCCTCGATCTCGCGCCTGATCAGGTCATCCAGCTCGGCGTTGTCGTCCAGGCAGCGCAGGAAGAACAGCAAGGGATTGTGTCCCTTGGCCTCCAGTGCATTGCGGACACGGCGGACCTCTTCAAGATCCCGGTGCGAATGGGAAACAAAGATCCACGCGCCTTCGGGGGCGGGTTCGCCCGGCCCGCCCTCTGCACGCGCCGAGGGGGCGGGGGCCAGGCCCGTGGGCCCGTCAACGGCCAGCTTGTCTCGCACGAGACCATGGCGCACGTCCTGTGCTAGCTCGAGGTCGTCGTCCACTGCGCCCACTAGCTCGCTGTTGCTGAGGTGGCCGCGAGCGTTGAGTAGCTGGAGGACCTTGCTCGACGCCTGCTCGATGTTCACGCCTCGGTCTCCTACGTAACCTCGCGGTCGGCCTTACTCGCCACCCACACCCGCATCGCCGCCGGGCCGCGATTGGCCCAGGCGTAGTAGGGGATGGCGGTGATGTGCGCCGGCACCTGGCCGGTCTTGTAGCCCTGGGCGACCGCCGCATACAGCGGCCGTTCGGTCGGCACGCAGCCAAAGCCAGGCCCCTCGATGACGACGACCCCGCCGAGCAGATCCTCGCGCCAGACAGCCTCCCAACTCGCCGGCAGGCCCTCACCCGGGGTCACCGACACCGACAGCTCTGCCACCGGCGTCCGGTGATCCACGCTCTCCACACAGTACACGATCGGTCCGCGCTTGAGCGCCACGGCACCCCGGTCCTCGGTGACGTTGGGATGGGCCTCGAGCGCCTCCAGTGCCATCGGCAGGTCAAGCTGCACCACGTCACCCGGCTGCCACTGCCGCTGGATGACGAGGTAGGTGCCCGGCTCGCCCGCCAGGGGCTGAGCCCCGCCGACGAAAGCCGCCGCGCCATCGGCCCACGTGGGGATGCGCAGGTGCAGCGCGAAGTCCGCGGCCTCGTCGAGCCCGACCGTGATCGTGATGCCCCCGTCCCACGGGTAGCGCGTCTCGATCTTCAGGCGCACCGGGCCCACGCCCGGCACGTCCACTGCGGCCTCCAGCGCATCGTACAGGTGCACGTGCACCTCGCGCTCGGCGACGGTGACGAAGTAGCCGGGCAGCGAGGCGAGCAGGCGCTGGACGTTCGGCGGGCAGCAGGTGCAGCCGTGCCATGTGCTGCGCTGCGTGGGCGGCACGCGGTGCCCGGTGGCCGATACGGATTCCTTCCCGTCGTGGGCGAGTGGATTCATGTAGAAGTACTGGTAGCCGTCCAGGTCCACGCCGCTGCGCAGACCGTTGTAGAGGATCCACTCCATCGCCTCCGCGTACTGGCCTTCGCCGGTGAGCAGGAGCATGCGGAAGGCCCACATGAAGTGGCCGATCTGGGCGCACGTCTCGGCGTAGGCGCGCGCGTTGGGCAGCTCGTACGGCTCGCCGAAGGCCTCGCCCTCGTAGCGGGCTCCGACGCCGCCGGTCACGTAGATCTTGCCGCCGACGAGGTCCTGCCACAGGCGCTGCAGGTTGGCCATCATCTCCGGGTCGCCCGTCTCCATTACGAGGTCAGCCCCCCCGCAACAGATGTACGACGACCGCACGGCGTGGCCGATGAGGCTCTCGCGCTGGGCGATGGGCGGGAGGTTGGCGTGTGACTGCGGGCGGCTCAGCAGGAAGGCAGCCAGGTCGAGGTAGCGCCGCTCGCGGGTGTGGCGGTATAGCTCGATGAGCGCCAGCTCGACTTCGGGGTGGCCGTCGGTCGTGCCGTTTCTGCCGGGGCCGAAGACGCTGTCGAGGTGGTCGGCGAAGCGACAGGCGACCTGCAGCAGCGTGTCATCGCCGGTGGCGCGGGCGACCGCCACGGCGCCCTGCATCAGGTGGCCGGCGCAGTACATCTCGTGCGAGTACTCCAGGTGCTGGTAGCGCTCGCCGGCCCGCTCCTCGATGAAGTAGGTGCTCAGGTAGCCGTCGTCGCCCTGGGCCGCGGCGATGTCGGCGATGTCGGCCTCCAGGAGGCTGCGCAGGTCCGGGTGGTCCTCGGTCTGCAGCACATAGCCGGCGGCCTCGATCCACTTGTAGAGGTCCGAGTCGGTGAAGAGCGGGCCCCGGCGCGCCACGTCCTTGCCGGCGAGGCGGCGGAAGTTGTCCATGTGGCCGTTCTCTTCGAGCAGGCCATGCAAGCGCGGGAGGCCGTTCTCGACATTGCCCCGGCGCAGGGGCGTCCAGAAGGCGTCGTCGGCCAGGCGCACGGCGGGCAGGGGCACGGTGTGCAGGCGCACATGGGGGCTGTGTGAGGTGTCGAGAATCGGGGTAGCCATGGGTTCCTCCGTCTATTCGTCGGCAATCCGGTAGAACTGCCGGTGAGCGTCGTCGGCATACTCCACCCGGCCCTCCTTGAGGACCAGGCACAGGTTCCGTGCGTCGTACAGCAGGCTCACATCGGTGGCGGGGTCGCCGGACACGACGAGCAGGTCGGCTAGCTTGCCCGGCTCCAGTGTGCCGAGGGAAGGGAGCTTTCGATAGGCGGCGGCATTTACCTGCGTCGCGGCGGTGAGGGCCTCCAGGGGCGACAGGCCGCAGGCCACCAGCTCCTGTAGCTCAACCAGTGTGCGGTCGCCCAGGCGCCAGGTGCGGGGCGTCCCCGGATAGTCGGTGCCGACCCTGGTCGGTAGCGATAGGCAGGGCATTCGGGGCCGTCGCGGCATGACGGAGGTTTCACCACACCGGAGGCGGGGGCCTGCCCGGCGCCTGGGCATCCGTTCTTGCCGTTCTCTTGCGGATCAGGTAGGTACAGGATGTGATATCTTCTGTATCGCTATGATACGGTATGACACGCAGGAGGGTGACTCCAGTGGATGAGCTTCTGTCCCTCGCCGAGGCCGCTGAGACTCTCAACGTTAGCGAGATCACGGTCAAGCGCTACATCTACGCCGGGAAGCTCAAGTCCCACAAGCTGCCCGGCGGCCGACACCGCATCCCCCGGTCGGAACTGACGCGTCTGCTGGAGGGTGGGGCGGCCCCGCCGGCCCCCGAGGAGGTCGTGACCGGCCTCGAAGCCCGGGTGGACGAGCTGGAGGCGGCCCTGGAGCACATCTCGGCGGAGCTGCAGGTGCTGGCGGCCTGGTGCGCGCGCCGCCAGGAGGAGCTGCCCGAGACGGAGGCGCCGGCCGCGACACAACGCGTCGTCGAGGTGCTCGGGCCCGGCTGCACCAAGTGCCGCAAGCTGCACGCGACGGTCCTGGAAGTGGTGGGGGAGTCATTCGCCGAGACCTTCCAGGTTGCGCATGTGACCGACCTGGACCACATCACGGCCTATGGGCCGCTCCTGACGCCTGCCCTCGTCATTGACGGCAAGGTTGTCTCAGCGGGACGAGTGCTGCTGGCCGATGAGGTGCAGCGGCTGTTGGCCAAGGCGCTTCAATAGGCACTCCGGAGGCACGAAGTGAGCAATCGCTGCACATCGCAGGCCCGTCCGTCGGTTGCCCTGCTGGGCTGTAGTGGCATCGGGCAGCTCATGTCCACTGTCGTGCGCCGTGCCTGCCTCCGCGTGGCGGAGCAACACCCCGAGGTCGTGCTGCTGTCGGTCGGCGCGCTGACCGGCGACGTGCCGGAGGTGCTGCAGCAAGGCCGGGCATTGCCTGTCATCCTCGTGGACGGCTGCCGCGAGCACTGCGGCACGATCCTGTGCGAAGCCAAGGGCCTCAACGTCGTCTCGAAGCTGTTTGCGCTCACACTGGTCCAGAGGGACCATATGCGGCTGGCGGGTGAGGACCGCGCGAACCTGGGCGAGATCGGGCTGGCGGCGGTCGCCGACGTGGCCGCCGGGATCAGCGCCGAGGTGCGCCGGCTGCAGGACGATCTAACCGCCGAGGAGGTGGCATGATGCCCGATCGGGTCTGCCTGCAGCCCTGCCTGGGCAGCACCAGCGCCGCCGCGACGGTAGGCCGACAGGCTACCTACGCCGCCCTGGCCGAGTTGGGGCGGGCCGCCGACCTCGGCTGCGCCCCGGCGCTGTTCGCCGAAGTCCCCGAGGACGTCATCTTCGTCCAGCAGGACTATGTCATCGCCATCGAGTCATGCGACAGGCTCTGTGCCAATCACCTCGTCGCGCAGAAGGGCTATCCCGTGCACGCGACCGTGCGCGTGGATGAGGTCCTCAGCGGTGCGGGCATTGACAGCGCGGTCCTGCCGGCGGAGACCATCCCGCTGGATCATCCGGCCGTGGTCGCCGTGTGCGCGGAGATCGTGCGCGTGGCGCGGCAGCTACTGGAGGGGATGGCGTGAGGAGCCGGCTCTGCGCCGAGATGTTCGCCGAAGCCGCGGGCTCGTACGTCCTGTGCTTCTTCGGGCCTGGCGCGGTGGCCGTCTCGGTCCTGATGGGCGGGCACACGGGCCTCTGGCAGGTGGCCTCCGTCTGGGGCTTTGCCATCGCGCTGGCGATCTACGCCGTGGGCTCGGTCTCCGGGGCGCACCTGAACCCGGCGGTGACGCTGGCGATGGCCGTGTACCGCAAGTTCCCGGCCGGCAAGGTGCTGCCGTACGTGCTGGCGCAGATGGCCGGCGGCGTTTTGGCGGCGGCCACGCTGCTGGTGCTCTTCAACGGTACGTGCCTGCACTTCGAGGCCACGCATCACATCGTGCGCGGGATGCCCGGCAGCCAGCTCTCGGCCATGTGGTTCGGCGAGTACTTCCCCAACCCCGCGGTCTACGGCACCGACGCCGAGGCCTTCGTGCAAGTCGGCGTGAAGACCGCCTTCCTGGCCGAGGCCGTGGGCACGGCGTTCCTGCTGTTCTTCATCATGGCGCTGACGGACCCCCGCAACGACGCGTCCGCCGGCAGGGCGAACCTGCATCCCCTCCTCATCGGCTTTGCGGTGGCCATCATCATCAGCATCGTGGCCCCCCTGACCCAGGCAGGACTGAACCCCATGCGCGACTTCGCCCCGCGCATCGTGGCGTACTTCGCCGGGTGGGGGACCATCGCCATCCCCGGCCCGCGCCGCGTGGACGTCTGGGTCTACATCCTCGCCCCGCTGGTGGGCGGCCTGGCGGGCGCCGGGGCATACCAGGCGCTCATCCATGCCGGACGCCTGGCCATGGCCCCGGGCTCCCAGGCCGAGGCGGCCTGAGACACGAGCCCTCCTCACGGACCACGGCCGTCTCCCACCCCCTGTGACCATAACCTCACCTTAACACGCGCCTAACCCCCACTTAACCGCCCCGGGATAAGGTAACCACAGCGTCTGGTACCGACGGTCGTGAGACTCCTACGGGGGAATCCAACGATCCATAGGTGGTTGCCTTGAGGAACAAGCAACTCGCCGGCTTCGTGGGGCTGGCGGCATGTCTGGTGGCGTGCGTGTCGGGGGCTCATGCAGAATGGAAGATCAGTGGGTACACCCAGGCACGCTACAATGTCTGGGACGACGCCGTGGACGATGACGCGTTCGATCTGCGGCGGGTACGGGTCAAGCTGGAGGGGCCGGTCGGCGAGGTGGGCGAAATCAAGCTGCAGGTGGACCTGGCGGGGCTGGACGATGACAATGGCGAGATCGAGCTGAAGGACGCGCTGATCACTCGCCCGCTGAATGGGACGTGCAAGGCGGCCGTGGGCTTCACCTCCGTCCCCTTCGGGTACGAAGTACCGGTCTCCAGCTCCAAGCGCTTGGCGCTGGAGCGCAGCGAGGCGGCGCGGCGGCTCTTCCCTGGCGAGCGCGCCACCGGCGTGTGGTTCATGGTCCGGCCACCCGAGGGCAAGCCGAGCCAGCCGCAAGTGGACCTGGGCCTGACCAACGGCATGTCCAAGTGGTATGACGAGGACAGCAGCGGCAACGCCGACAGCGACAGCTTCGCCTTCCTCGGGCGCGCGCAGTGGTCCGTCCTCAATACCGGCGTGGCCGGGGTAAGCTACATGGGCGCCACACGAAAGCGGGACCTCGCCGGCGTGTCCACCGACTGGGGAAGCGAGAACGTCTTGGGCCTGCATGCCCGTGTGCCGCTGGCCCGTCGACTTACCCTCCAGGGCGAGTACTACACGGGAGACTACAACAACACCGACGCCGACGGCTGGTATGGGACGCTGGAGTACGCGATTCCCGAGACGACGGCCACGGTCTTCTATCGCTATGACGAGTTCGACCGAGGGGCGACGAACGACTACACCCGCCACACCGCCGGCGTGGCGTGGGACGTGAGCAGCAACGAGCGCCTGACGCTGCAGGGCGAGGCGCTGGAGGACTACGCCGGCGACAAGATCACGAACTTCGCCCTGCAATACCAGGTCAAGTATCCCTGAGCACAAGAGAGGGCAATCAGACAATGAAAACGGTAACTGCCGTGGCAGTATTGGGTGCGGTGTTGGCAGCGTGGCTGTGCTGCACCGGGTGCAGCCGCCCGCCGGACCAGTCCGCCGTGGCGCCGCCCATGCCGGGAACCGAGGCCCAGCCGGGCCCACAGGCCGCCGGCGCCACCGTCAGCCAGGTCGGCTCCACCACCGTGCTGCCGCTGGCCGAGAAGTGGCGCGACGCGTTCAACCAGCAGCGCCCGGAAGTGAACCTGGCCGTCTCGGGTGGCGGCTCGGGCGCGGGGATCGAGGCGCTCAGCAACAAGTCGGCCCAGATCGCCAACGCCTCCCGCGAGATCAAGGCCAGGGAGAAGGAGAGCGCCGCCGCCAAGGGCGTCAACCCGGTCGAGCACCTGGTCGCCTACGACGGCATAGCGGTCATCGTCTCCAGGGATAACCCGCTCACGGAGATCTCCGTGCAGAAGCTCTCGGACATCTACACCGGGAAGATCACGAAGTGGGACGAGGTGGGCGCGAAGGGCCTCGGGGCCATCCAGCTCGTGAACCGCGACTCCGCCTCGGGCACCTATGACGCCTTCAAGGAGATGGTCGTGCAGCTCGGCGGCAAGGACAAGCAGCGCGATTACGCCGCCGGCACGATGAACCAGACCTCGAACGAGGCCGTCAAGACGACCGTGGCCCAGGGCAGGGGCGCCATCGGCTACGTCGGCCTGGGCTATGTGGACGACACGATCAAGACGCTGAAGGTCATCGGGCTCAAGGGCGGCGCGGCAGTGGCGCCGAGCGTGGACACGGTCATGAACAAGTCCTATCCGATCTCCCGTGCCCTGTACATGTACACCGATGGCGAGCCGAGTGGCGCCATCAAGGACTACCTGGACTACGTGAAGAGCGACGCCGGCCAGGCCATCGTCGTGCAGCTCGGGTTCGTACCCATCCGCAAGCTGTCCCGGTGATGGCTGGAGGCTGTCCAGTAGGGCGGGCGGCTCGCCTGCCCGCGCGGGCGGGCCGCCCGCGCTACTGGGACCATATAGCCAATCGCGGGACACAACACTAGCACAGCCGTACCCTCCCGGCGGCAGGAGCGGCTCGGCGTGGGCACCATCCACGAGCCGCTCTTGTCGCACGAGCGCAGACCGAAGGTCGGGGCATGAGGAAGACCACGCAGCGGATACAGGAATGGGTCATGGAGCGCACGATCACCCTCGCCGGGATCGCGGCGATCGTGTTCGTGCTGCTGATCTTCGGCTTCCTGCTGCGCGACTCGCTGCCCCTGCTGCACACGGCGTCACCCGCGGCGCTGCTGACCGACACGCGCTGGCTGCCGACCTCCGAGCCCCCCCGCTTTGGGTTGCTGCCGCTGCTGCTCGGGTCGCTGTACGTGACCTTCGGGGCGCTGGTGCTGGCGGTGCCGCTGGGGCTGGGGTGCGCCGTGTTCATCGCCGAAGTGGCCCCGCCACGCTGGCGCGAATGGCTGAAGCCCGCCGTGGAGCTGCTCGCCGCTGTCCCCTCGGTGGTTTTCGGGTTCGTCGGGATGCTCATGGTGGGGCCGTGGCTGGCAGAGAGGCTCCAACTGCCCATCGGGCAGTTCGCCGCCCTGGGGTCGCTGCTGCTGGCCTTCATGGCGATCCCGACCATCGTGTCGGTGGCCGAGGACGCCCTGACCGCCGTGCCACGGGCGCTGCGCGACAACTCGCTGGCGATGGGCGCGACCGAGTGGCAGACAATCTCGCGCATCACCGTGCCGGCGGCGCGCTCGGGCATCATCGCCGCCTGCCTGCTGGGCCTGGGCCGGGCCATCGGGGAGACGATGACCGTGCTGATGGTCACGGGCAACGCGGCCGTCATCCCCCACGGCCTGGCGGGCTTCATGCAGCCGGTGCGGACCATGACCGCCACGATCGCCGCCGAGATGGGGGAGACGGCGTACCACACGCCGCACTACTACGCCCTGTTCATGGTCGGGCTGTTGCTGTTTGGCATCACGCTGGTGACGAACATGATCGCGGATGTCATCGTGCACCGGGCCGGAGGGGTGAAGCTATGAGGCTGCCCCCCGGCCTCGTGCAGAGGCTGGCCTTCGCCGCCCTCACCGGGGCGATGATCGTGGTTGCGCTACCGGTCGTCGGCATCGTCACCATGATGATCGTCAAGGGCGCGCCGGGGCTGACGGCCAAGCTGTTCTTCCAGGGCTCCCAGGCCCTGTTGCCGGCCATCGTCGGCACGGTGTATCTGGTGCTACTGACGGCCGCCATCGCCGCGCCGGTGGGGATCCTGGCGGCGGTCTACCTGAGCGAATACGCCCGGCAGGGCCCGCTGGTGCGGGCCATCCGGCTGGCGATCGTGAACCTGGCGGGCGTGCCCTCGGTCGTGTACGGTCTGTTCGGGCTGGCGCTGTTCGTGATGATGCTGAAGTTCGGCCGGTGCCTGCTGTCGGGCAGCGCGACACTGGCGCTGCTCGTGCTGCCGCTGATCATCAGCGCCTCGGAAGAGGCGCTGCGGCAGGTGCCGCGGCGGCTGCGGGATGGCTCGCTGGCCCTGGGGGCCACCAAGTGGCAGACGGTGCGGCGCGTGGTGCTGCCCAACGCCTTGCCGGGGATCATCACCGGCCTGATCCTGGCCATCAGCCGCGCCGCGGGAGAGACGGCTCCGATCCTGTTCACGGCCGCCTTCTTCTCCCTGACCCACCCGTATCCCAAGTCCGTCTTCTACCCGGTCCTGGCCCTGCCGTACCAGCTCTTCGTCATGTCCACGGAGATGCCGGAGGTCACGACCACGAGCAAATGGGCCGCGGCCCTCGTACTGGTCGTTCTCGTCTTGGGGATTAACGCCGGGGCCATCGTGTACCGGGCCCGGCTGCGGAGGAAGCAACGGTGGTAGAACCTGCGACCATTCAGGCGGGGGCGGAGGCCATCCGCCCGCCGGAGGTCATTGTCCGGCCGCCCGGAGAGATCCGGCTGGCGACCCACGACCTGCACATGCGCTACGGGTCGTTCCATGCCCTCAAGGGCATCAGCATGGCGGTGCCCGCGCGGCAGATCACGGCCCTGATCGGGCCGTCGGGATGCGGCAAGTCGTCGTTCCTGCGCTGCTTCAACCGCATGAACGACGTGATTGACGGCGTGCGCATCGAGGGTGACGTACTGCTCGACGGGGAGGACATCAACCGGCCGGGGCTCGACGTAGCCGAGCTGCGCAAGCGTGTGGGGATGGTCTTCCAGGCGCCGAACCCCTTCCCGATGAGCATCTACGACAACATCGCCTACGGCCCGCGCCTGCACGGCAGCCCGGGTCGCGAGGAGCTGGACCAACTGGTCGAGGAGAGCCTGCGGGGCGCGGCGCTGTGGGACGAAGTGAAGGACAAGCTGCGGCAGTCGGCGCTGGGACTGTCGGGCGGGCAGCAGCAGCGGCTGTGCATCGCCCGCGTGCTGGCTGTGCGACCCGAGGTGCTGCTGATGGACGAGCCCGCCAGCGCCCTCGACCCGACCGCCACTTTCCACATTGAGGAGCTGATGCTGCGCCTCAAGGACCAGTACACGATCGTCATCGTGACCCACAACATGTACCAGGCCTCGCGTGTCTCGACGTACACCGGCTTCTTTCTGCTGGGCGAGCTGGTGGAGTACGGCCCGACCGAGCGCATCTTCGAGAATCCCGTGGACCGGCGCACTGATGACTACGTGCGCGGCCGCTTTGGGTAGGCCCCCATGGATAACGGCACCATGCGCACCCGCCAGTCTTTCGACGAAGAACTGCACCAGCTCGAGCAGCGCCTGCTGCAGTTCGGCTCGTACGTGGAGGGCATGCTCGAGCAGGCCACACGCGCCCTCGTGGGACAGGACCTGAACCTCGCCCGCCAGGTCGTCGCCGCGGACGACCGGGCCGACGAGATGGATCTGGAGATCGAGCACACCTGCATGCGCCTGCTGGCCCTGCAGCAGCCGATGGCGCGTGACCTGCGCATGATCGGCACCGTGATGAAGATCATCGTGGATGTCGAACGCATCGGCGACTACTCGGTGGACATCGCCAAGGCCGCGCTGAGCCTGGCCGACACGGCGTACTTCAAGCCGCTGGTGGACCTGCCGAGGATGAGCGAGCTGGTGCGCGGCCTGCTCCGCTGCGCGCTGGAGGCGCTCGTGAAGCGCGACTTGGACCTGGCGCGGGAGTGTGGGGAGATGGACAACGCCGTGGACGCCATGTGGAAGAGCCTGCGCGCCGAGTTGGAGGGGATCATGCAGCAACACCCCGAGGTCGTGCCGCAGGCCGTGGCGCTGATCCTCGTGACGCGCTACCTCGAGCGCATCGCTGATCATGCCGTCAACGTCGCCGAGCGCGTCACGTACATCGAGACAGGCCACGTGGAGACGCTGGTGCGCCGCCACAGCGGGGACGCCAGCGAGGCCACGTAGCGGCGCGATTCATCGCGCCGTCCTCATGCCGCACGGAGGGTGCGATGAATCGCACCCCTACAGGCGGCCCCGGGCCTTCAACCCCAGGTACTCGTTGACCGCCGCCACCGTCAGCTTCTCCGGCAGCGCATCCAGCACCATCACCCCGCGTTGCCGCAGCACCGCCAACGCCGCCTCACGGTCGTGCAGCACCTGCGCCGCCAGGGCCCGCTCGTAAGTCTCGGCCACATCGCCGGGCTGGCGCTCGGCGACGTACTGCAAGTCGCGGTCGCGCAGCGTGATCAGCAGCGGCAGATGGTGCGGGGCCAGGGCGGTGAGGTGCCCCAGCAGGCGGCTGGAGGCCTCCACATCCACCAGGTCGGTGAAGCACGCCACCAGCGCCCGTTTGCGCGCGCGGGAGGAGAGCACCGAGAACGCCTCGGCATAGTCCGGCTCCACGAGGGCCGGCTGCAGGTCGTACAGCGCCTCGGTGATGAGGCCCACCTGGCGATGGCCCTTGCGTGGCGGCACGAAGGCCTTCACGTCGTCAGCGAAGGCGATCAGGCCCACGGCGTCATCGCGCTCCACGGCGACGTAGGCGAACATGAGCGCGGCATTGAGCGCATAGTCCAGGCGCGACAGGTCGCCCACGAGCGTGCTCATCATGCGCCCGGCGTCCACCATGATGACGACCGTCTGGCTGCGCTCGGTCTCATACTGACGACTGACGGGGCGGTGGCGGCGCGCCGTGGCCTTCCAGTCAATGCTGCGGAACTCATCATCGGGGCTGTACTCGCGCAGGCTCTCGAACTCCGTGCCCTGCCCCAGCCGCCGCGTCAGCCGGAAGCCGGCCTGGCGCAGCCGGTCCGACCGGGCCAGCAGTTGGTAGCGCCGCACCTCGAGCAAGTTCGGGTAGACCGCCACCTCGGCCGCGGCCGGGAAGCGGCGCTGCCAGGCGCTCAGGCCCAGGCGCGAGCGCCCCCGCACGTGCAGATCGCCGAAGGCATAGCGCCCGCGCGCCAGGGGGCGGACATGGTACGCGACGGTGCCCTGGTCATACGGCGCGAGCGTCAGGTTGAAGGTGCGGCGGTCCACGGCGAAGCCGGCGGGGGGATCGTCCTTGATGAGCAGCAACAGTTTCAGGGGGCAACGGTTGCGGACGCGGATCTCGACGCGGTTCTCGGCGCCGAGGCTGAGCTTGTCTTCGGTGATGCGCTCCAGCTCCAGCACGGCGAGGCGGCGGCTGGCCAGATGGTCCAGGGCGATGAGCAGTACGATGGCCACCAACGCCAGGGGGCCCAGCGTCCCCGCCCACGGCACCAGCTCCCTGACCAGCGAGATCAGGGCCGGCACGAGCAGCAGCGCCAGCGCCAGCGGCGTGAGGGGCATGGGGGAGAAGTTCGCAGCGCGCCCCGGCCGCACCTGCCCCGGGCCGGACGCCTTAGGGCAGCGGCAGTGCGATGACCTCGCGGCGCGCGCTAGACAGGACGGCCGCCTGGGCCAACTCCACTGCCCGCAGGCCGGCATCGTCGAACAGGTCGGCGTTAGCCGTGTCGGTGAACGTCCCGTTGGCCTGCGCCACCATGGCCCGGAACTCGTCGGCCACCAGCTCGCGCAGGAAGAGCGGCACGTCCTCATCGGGCCGGCCATGCACGCGGCCCTTGGTCATCAGACCATAGGCCTCATCGGACGACTGCTGCTCCTCCGGGTCGTCGTACATCGCCCGCACCTCCTCACCCGACTTGCCGGCGATGGTCAGCTTCCCGGCCTGCCAGTGGATGATGATCGTGCCCTCCGAGCCGTGGATCGTCATGCAGTGCTCCCGGCGGCGATAGGCCGAGCCCAGCTCGAACGTCCCCAGCGCACCGGACCGGAAGCGCACGGCGAGCTGCACGACATCATCCTCCGCCTCGGGCCCGTCGGCCTGGTGGGCCAGGTTCGCCATCTGCGCGACGACGGTGTCGTAGTCGCCCAGCAGCCAGCGTGCGGTACACAACTCGTGCATGTGGTGGAACAGGTGGCCGCCGGATAGCTCGCGCTTCATCTTCCAGCTCGGCGACGGCCCGCGCAGGTCCACCCAGAAGATGCGTTCGCAGCGCATGGCCACGGGCGTGCCGATCTCCCCGGCCACGATGGCCTCGCGCGCGGCCCGCACGCCGTCCATGAAGCGCTGCGGGTGGCCGAGGAAGAGCATGACCCCGGCGGCGCGCGCGGCAGCCATCATTGCGCGGCAGTCGGCCACGTTCAGTGCCATCGGCTTTTCCAGGAAGATGTGCTTGCCCGCCCGCGCGGCCTGCAGCACCGGCTCCAGGTGCGCATGGTTGGCGGTCGCGACGACGACAGCATTGACCTCGCCATCGGCCAGCAGCGCCTCGACCGAGGCGAAGTGCCGGCAGCCCAACTGCTGCGCCAGCGCCGCCGCCGTATCGGCGGTGCGGTTCCACACGCCCACCAGCGAGCAGCCCGGCACACGCTGCGCCAGCCGCGCCTCCAGCTTGCCCATGTAGCCTGTGCCGATGATGCCGAAACGTAGTTCGTTCATGTTGACCTCGTCCGTCTGGCCGTGTCGCCCGCGAAGGCCGGCATCTTCCCGCCATCCCCCGCAGGGACCTCCCGCCCAGTCACTTGCCCTCCCCAAACATCAGAGCCACCCTCGGGGGAGGGTGGCTCTGTGGGTCAACCATGGCGTCGGCCGGCTAGCGTCGCCGACTCGCCCGGCGCGGCGTCAGGCGCCCGCCGGTGCGCGCGCCGCCGGACCACGAACTCGGTGTGGACGCGGGGCGGCCGTTCCGGCCCACCGCGGGAGCCTGGAAGGTCGGCCGCCCGTAGTCGAAGCCCTCGATCTCGCGCACGGTGATCGGCTTGCCGAGCGCCTTCTCGATGTCGCGCACGGCCTCGCGGTCGTCAGCCGTGACGAGCGTCAGCGCGTCGCCGGTGTGCTCGGCGCGGCCGGTGCGGCCGATGCGGTGGATGTAGGCATCCGCGCAATCGGGCATGTCGTAGTTGATGACATGCGAGATGCCCGCCACGTCAATGCCGCGGGCGGCGATATCGGTGGCTACGAGCGTCTTGAACTTGCCCTCGCGGAAGCCGTCGAGTGCCCGCTGCCGCTGGCCCTGCGACTTGTTCGAGTGCAGCACCGCGGCCTGATGGCCGTTGCGCTCGATCTGCGCGGCCACACGGTCGGCGCGGTGCTTGGTGCGGGTGAAGATCAGCACCGAGCGCGCCTCGGTCCGCTCCAGCAGATGCAACAACAGCTCGGTCTTGCGCTCCTGAGGCACCGGGCACAGCGTATGCTCGACCGTCTGTGCCGGGGCCGCGATCGCCACGCCGATGCGCTCAGGCCGGTGCATGATCTCGCTTGCCAGCCGGTTCAGCTCGGGGGCGAAGGTCGCCGAGAACAGCATCGTCTGGCGGCGGCGCTCCGTCGCCTGGCAGATGCGGCGCACGGGCGGCAGGAAGCCCATGTCGAGCATCCGGTCGGCCTCGTCGAGCACGAGGACCTCCACGTGCTCCAGCTTGGCGTTGCCCCGCTGGACGTGGTCCAGCAGGCGGCCCGGGCAGGCCACGATGATCTCGGTGCCCTGGCGCAGCGCCTTCTCCTGGGCCGGGAAGCCCACGCCGCCGTACACGGTGGCGGACTTGATCTTGGTGAACTTGGCGAGCTGCTTGATGGCGGCATGAATCTGCTCGGCCAGCTCGCGGGTGGGGGTGACGATCAGGGCTCGCGTCCGTCCGCGCGGGGCAGGGGTCGTGAGCAGCGACTGCAGAATGGGCAGCACGAAGGCTGCGGTCTTGCCGGTGCCGGTCTGGGCGGTGCCGATGATGTCATGGCCCTCCAGGCACGGCGGGATGGCGGCAGTCTGAATGGGAGTCGGCTCGGCATAGCCGGCCGCCTCGACGGCGCGCAACAGGCGCTCGTCCAGTGTGAAACTACTGAAACTCATAGGGTCTCTTTCTTATCGCCAGCACACGATGATCTGTAGACCGCAGGGTTCGGCGATGCTGGTCCCGATACGCCAAATCCTGCACCCACGCTAGTGGGTGCGCTCAGCGCATGCCGAAGGTCGCACGGCGACCTGCCTGCGGCGGCGTGCATTCATCGAGTAGCGGCTTGTAGAGGGGGCGCACAGGGGGTAGTGCGGGGGGAGATACCCAATCCATTGCCAAATCCAACAACACGTCCATACTCAACAAATGCCTACGGGGCCGCGAATGCGACACCCGTATCAGTAGTATACACAGGTCATGCGCCGAGCGCAAGGGCCGTTGCGTCCGCAGGACGCTTGGCGGTGCCGAGCACCGCCCCTCAGCCCGGCGCTTCAGCGCCGGGGGAGGTAGCCTACTTCTCATCATCCCACGGCGCCTCGCCTTTGGGCTGCGGCGTCGGCGGCGTGTACTGCCCCGCCGGCACCACCGCCGACTTCGGATCCACCCGCCGCACCTTCACTGTCGCCGGCATCTGGAGTTGCCAGTCGGCGCTGATGCGGCTGTATACGCGCGGGATCATGTACGCCGTCTGGCCCTGCACGCGCCCGCCGGGGGCCAGCGTCGTGGCCGTCAGGAAGGGCAGGCCGTTGATGACCGCATCGGCCGTCGAGAACTGGTCGGAGCGGTAGATGCGGTTGTCCACGTTCAGCGTGAAGGCGTTGTTGTCCACCGGCACGTTCTCAGTGCAGTCGTTCCAGATCTGGATGCCCATCGCCACGAACTGGTAGCCAGGCATCTGGTTCTGTATCTGCACCCCGAGAATGGAGGGCGTGACGGGATAGAGCTGCCAGGCCCAGGTGACGGTGCCGGAGGGTTGCGGCTTCTGGGGCTGGGGCGGAGCCTGGGCCAGGGGCGCCTGCGGCTGGGGCGTCACTTGCGTCTGCGGCAGGGCCGCGCTCGGGGCGTCCTCAACCTTCTTCTCCGGCAGCGCCGGGCCCTTGGGGAGGTCCGGCAGTTGCACCTGCGGCGCCGCCGGCAACTCCGGCTGGGGCCGGACGTAGTTGAAGTACACGAGCACCGCGATGGCGACGATGAGCAGGCCGATCACGATGAGGGCGATCCATGCATACAGCGGCAGACCCGCGCGCGGCTTCTTGCCCGGCGACGGCGCCGCGGCGGCCGAGAAACGCTTGCCCATGTGCCTTCACCTCACACCGTAGAACATTCGACCGGGGGGTGTTCGTTCCTCCTGGCAGGGAGGTCTGGACGAGCCAAGGTGCGAAGCGACTGCCCGCAACTGCCACGTGGGCGGGTGCGTCCCCGCACCCGCGACCGTGTGGGTTCGAGGACGAACCCACCCACGCGACCTCGACGAAGGAGACAGACCCCCATGCGCTACGACTTCACCACCATGCGCCCCGGCGCCCTGCCCGCAGGCTTCAGCGGGGAGGGCTGGCAACTGGCGTCCGTCGCGCGCCACCCGCGCAACACGACCGCCATCAAGGCCGTGGACTCCCCCGACTACCATGTCGCCTTCCCCAGCATCTGCAAGGCGCAGAGCGGCGACCTGCTGGTCGTGTACCGCGAGGGCTTCACGCACGCGGTGAGTGAGGACCCGCACGACGGCAAAGTCGCCCTCATCCGCTCGACCGATGGCGGACGTACGTGGGGCGAGCGCGTCATCATCATGGACGGCGACGACTATGACGACCGCAACGCCGCCATCGCCTGCGCGCTCCCCGCGTGCCAGCAGGATGCTGGCGCTCCTACGGCGCAGTTGCTCGTGTGCTGGGACAAGTGGAAGCCGAGCAAACACCGCGGGGCCTACGCCATGCTCAGCGACGACGAGGGGCACACGTGGAGCGCCCCGATCCGCCTGCAGCCCGTCGAGGATGTGCACACGCGGTCAGCGTCGCTCATGCTCAGCGACGGCCACTGGCTCATCCCGCTGGCCGAGGGTGAGGGCGACGGGCAGGCGGCATATGCCACGATCCTGGACCCGCGCACGGGGCAGTCCGAGATGATCCCCATCACACCGGTGGGCGATCAGAACCTCGCCGACGAGGTCTGCGTCGCCCGCGCGGCGGACGGCTCGCTGGTGGCGCTGGGCCGTGCGGTGCGCGACCGGTACCTGTGGCAGACGCGCTCGCGCGACGAGGGACGCACGTGGGAGACGCCGTGGCTGTCGTCCATCCCCTCGCAGTACACGCCGGGCGATGTCATCGCCCTGGACAACGGTTGGCTGCTATGCAGCTTCTCGTTCCGCGAACGGCGCAATGAGCGGCTGGTGCTGTCCAAGGACCACGGGGAGACATGGGAGGTCGAGAACTCGATTGATGTCTTCGACGGCACCATGGCCGTGGGCGGCGACCGCTCGTATCCCGCGTCGGTACAGATTGACGCGGACACGATCGGCACGGTGCTGTATGAGACGCAGGCCCATCCCGCGGGCGGGGCGATCTACTTCGTGACCAGCAAGCTCAGCGAGTTTGACCGCGCGCCGGTGACGGCGCTCTACGCGCCGATGGAGGGGCCGGCTATCAGCCGGCCCGCCGTCACTGTCGCCCTCCCACCAGCCGCACAGGAGATCCGCTTCCGCTACCGCTTCACCGGCCGCTTCGGCGACGCCCCGAACCGGCTGGAGGTGAGCCTCGACGACCTCACTTTCGCCTACCAGATGGGCGCCACGCCCGACCGCAAGGGCGCGATCAACTACGTCCAGGCCAGCGGCCTGACGGCCAACGGCGAGGAGCACGAGGCGGTCGGCGATTGGTTCGACGACGGCAACGAGCACGAGCTGACCCTCCGCCGCGGCGCTGGCGGCTGGACGATGAGCCTCGACGGCCACGAGCAGATCACGGCCGCCGGGCCAGAGGCACCGGCGGCCGTGACGATTACGGCGGTGCGCGCGGGGATCGCCGTCTACGAGCTGGAGATCGCGTAGTCGTCGGGGTCCACGCCGACGGCGATATGCCCCAGGCAGTCGTACCAGTGGATGAAGGGGACGCCATCCACGACGAGCCGTTGCGCGTCGGGCAGGTGCTCATCCCACGGCCCGCGATCGGCGTAGACCTTGTTACCATGCCCCCAGAGGCGGCCGTTGTAACGCCGGCAGATGATGAGCCGCCCGTCGTCCGGGCGCACGAAGCACTCCATCAGCGCGTCCCGCTCGGTCGGCTGCGCCGGCACGTCAATGACATGCACGCACTCGAACTTCCGCTCACCCACGGTCAGCTTCGCCATGCCCAGCACGCCTGCCCTGTCATCGGGGTCGTCCGGCGTGTGACGTTGGGCCAGCGCGCCGTCCGCCTGCCGGGCGAAGCGTCCCGTGTCGCGTAGTACGAGGGCGAAGCTGCCCCAGTCGTCATCGAAGCCCTCATCCAGGAAGGTGCGCAGCACACGCACGCCCCGTCGCCGGCGGTCGGTCCCCAGCCAGCGGCCCTGCTCGGCCGTTGCGGCGATGAAGGTCCACGACCGGCTGACTTGCCAGTCGCGTTCGTGGTCGTACTCATCGTCCTGCAGCTCCAGGCCCTCGACGCCGTGCAGCTCGACCTTGCCGATCATGTGCACGTCCATCAGGTAGGTCAGCCGCCAGTCCGGCGGGTCGTACATCGTCCACATCGTGTGGTCACCGATCTGCAGCCGGCTGAACCCGTTGCGCACTTCCCGCCAGTGCAGCTCCGGCGCCGGCCGGTCGAGCGGCTCGACCCGAAGGTCCGGCCGCAGCTCGGGGAACGGCTGCGGCTTCCCGCCAATCGTGAACAGACTCATGTCTCATGCCTCCTCGTCCAGCCCGAGCGTCCGCCGCATGTGTCGTCGCGCCTCGTGCAGTCGCCGCTTGACGGTGCCGGCAGGACACTGCAGTTGCCGCGCGATCTCGGCGATGGACCAGCCCTCGGCGTAGAACAGCTCCGCGGCCTCGCGCAGCGGCGGGCGCACCTGCCGCAGCGCCTCCTGCGCCGCCTCGACCTGCTCGTCGGCGCGGCCCGCCGCGCGCCCGTAGCGATTGGCGGCAACCTCCAGGTGCTCCGCGGCCAGTGGTACGGTGGCCCGTCCCTGCGCCTTCCAGCAGTCGCGGCAGCGGTTGCGCGCGATCTGCAGCAGCCAGGCTCGTACGCGCCCGGCCTCCTGCAGCTTGCCGATATCCCGCCAGGCGTGCAGCAGCGTCTCTTGCAGGAGATCCTCCACGTCCTCGGGCCGTTCGAGCAGCCGCCGCAGCAGGGCGACGACGGGCCGCCCGTGCCGCTGCATCAACTCCGCGAAGGCAGCGCCCTCGCCCCGCGCACTACGGCTCACCAGTTCGGCATCATCCGGCTGCATGGGCACGCTCTCGGGCTGTTGATGAGAGAGTGGAGAAGGCGGGGAGCAAAAGGTTCGGCGCCTACGCCGGGGAGCGACTACGGCGCCGGGGTCACGGTCGTGGTCAACTCCCAGGCCGCCGCGGGGGCGGCGGTCCGCGCGACCACACAGGTATGCATGAAGTCCCAACCGTTGTCCTTCTTCCCCAGGCACACCGTGTTGTCGGGCAGCTTCTCCTGTGTGACCTGCAGCGGCACGGAGCTGCTCAGGCTCAGCTTCCCCTCCGGCCACGCAACCTCCCAGGTCGTGCCGTCTCCGGTGATGGCAGCCACCTCGGCAGTGCCCAGGTGCCAGCGGAAGCACGTGACCGCGGGCTGTGCCGGGCCCTGCACGGTGTCGGCGACGCGCAGAGCGGCGGCGTCCCACGTCACGTGCCGCTGCCAGCGCTGCAGGCCGGGGTAGCAGGCCGTAGGCTCCACGATGAGGTCCCCGCCCTCGGCCGTCAGGCGGCTGACCGCCATCGGCGCCACGGCCTTCCTGGGCTTTGCGTCCGCCACGTCGAGTACATTGTGCCCCACGACCGTTGAGTAGAGCGTGTGGATGGTTGGGTTGTCGTAGCCGGGCGTCCCCGCCTCGATGAGCAGGGGCTTGCCGCGGGCGATGAAGTTCACGTGTCCCCGGTCGTAGTGGTCGTGGCCGTCGAGCGGATGCCCGCCCCGCACCCACAGCCCGGTTGCGTCGTCAGCCCAGCTATCGCGCCAGTTGACGCGCCGCGCCGGCCCGTTGTAGAACGCGAACAGCGGCGGGGCCTGCGGCGGGACCGTCGCGGTGCGGGCCAGCAGGCCGATCAGGTCATCGGTCGGGCCGTCGTAGAGCGTGTCCAGCGCCCAGCGCGCAGCCGAGCTGCCCGCGAACACCGTCAGCGTCCCCAGCAGCCCCCGGGCGCCGCCGTCGTTGCGCCCGGTCTTGGCGCCACCGGCGTCGAAGCAGTTGACCCGCAGCCGCCCCGGCTGCAGGTGGTGGACCGCCCACGTCGGGAAGCCGCGCAGGAAGGGGTGATCGAGCGCCCGCGTGTCGCCGTGGGCCGCCATGGCATGCGCCGCCGCCAGCATCGACCCAACCGTGAACATCGCGTAGCCGATCCCCTCGTTGAACTCCCCCTGCTGCCCCTGCACGTCCATCGCCCGCAGCAGGTTCGTCACGCCCAGTTCGTACTCAGCCGCGAACTGGTCCTTGCCCAGCAGGAGACAGGCGCGGATGAGGCCTTCGGTCGGCAGCACCCACTGGTTGGTCTGTGGGTGGCCATTGCCCGACCGGAACCACCCGCGGCGCAAGCGCCAGTCGTCGCCGATCGTCTTGATCTCCCCGCGCAGCAGGCCGTGCACCTGCGCGACCAGCTCCGGCGGCAGGCTTCCAGCCGGCATCAGCTCCAGCGTGTCCGCAATCCCCCGGATGCCCTGGCCCGTGGCCAGCCAACTGCCGTCCCAGTAGCCGGCCGGCACGGGATCGGGCGCGGGTGTGCAGAGCTGCCAGCCAGGCCGTTGCAGCGGCGACCATGTCGCCGTCTCCGCCAGTTGGCTGATGATCCGCGCGCGGAAGACCTCCTCGCCGGTGCAGCGGTACGCCAGGGCGAGCAGGGGCAACTCATTGAGAACCGTGCCGGCAGCCGCGAAGTCCGACATCGCCAGCCCGAACACTCCCTGCCGGGGCTGGCGGTCCATGAACTTCGCCCGCCCATCCAGCCACGTGCGGTTCTGGCCGATGTCGGCATACCGGTACACGCGCTTGACGATGGGCGTGGCAGCGATCTTGCGCGCCCGCTCGACGATGGTCTGCAGCGGCGCCGCCAGTTCCGGCCGCTGCCGGACGGCATCGGCCATCGCGCCCCAGTCGCGCGCCGGGGCGCTGACTTGCCCCGAGGCCGGCAGGGACGACAGCGCGACGACCGCGAGGAGTGCCAGCGACAGCAGGCCACAGGCTGGGACAGTCATGCGGAGCCTCCAGGGGCCAGACGCAACATGCGGGTGGTTGACGCTACAACCCCGCCTCCAGCCTCACACCCGCCCCCACGAAGCGTGGCGTGTTCACCTCTACCACCACATTGCCACTCGACCCCACCACCAGGACTGTTTTCTCCGGCGCCGTGTAGTACAGCCCCGTGCCACGCGGCGTTCCCGCGCCGCGCAGGGCATTGCCGGTCACGACCACCATGCCCGTGCCATGCGTCACCGACACCGCGAGGTAGCGATAGGTCGAGGCTGGCTGCTTCTCGCCGCCGAAGTTGAGGATGCGGTTGTGGGCGATGGTGGAAGCTGCGCCGCCCTGCACGATGGCCTCGATGCCGCACCACGCCCCCGCCTCGTCCGTCTCGCCGAACCCCTCGATGTAGTTGTCACAGATCGAGGTGCCGAAGAGCCGGTGGGCATAGATGGCCGTGTGCGGCACCCCGTAGATGTGGTTGCGCTCGACCACCCAGCCGGCGGCGTTGTCCATGTGGATGCCGTCGGCGCCCGAGCTGGCGATCCAGTTGTCGCTCAGGATCCAGTCGGTCACGGAGTTCCCCGGGTCCTCGATGAAGATACCGTGCCGCCCCGAGTTCTCGATGAAGTTGCCGGAGATGCGCCCGTTCACCTGCGAGTTCTTGAGCCCGACGCCCTTGGCGCTGCGGCTGGTAAGCCGCAAGCCGTCCCCGCCCATGCTCGTGATGCAGACGTCCTCAACCACGCTCAGCCACGAGCGCAGGACCAGGCCGGCGGTCTGAGCCCCCGGGTTGCCCTTGCGGTTGCCGTTCAGCGTCAGGTGCCGCACGGCCACGGGTGTGCCGGTCCACGGCGCGTCATCCAGGTACCCCGCGGAGGCGACGAGCGCGCCAAGGTTCGCCCCGTCCGCCTGCTTGAGGACCGTGCCCGTACGGCTCTCACCGCGCAGCGACCGCTGCCCGAGCAGGCGGATGGTCTGGTTGACGAGGAACGCCCCGCGGAGCACGACTTCGCTGCCCTCCGGGCTGGCGGCGATGGCCGCGTTAATGGCGGCGGCATCGGCAGGCGTGCTCGTGCCCACGACGATGATCGGCTCGGCCGCCCGCACGGCCTCCGCCCCCGCACCCCACAGGAGAAAGCCGATCAGCGCCAGCCCTCGCCATGTCATCATCGCACCGTCCCTTCGCCTGCCGTTGGAGCGCGGGCTTTCCAGCCCGCGAGCCGTTGTCGTTGCCGTCCTGCAGGAGAGGGCAGAGCCGGGAGGCCCGCCTCACGTGCGCCGGCCCCTTCGGGACGAACGGCTGTGGGAGCGGTCACCCGGTCGCGGTCGGTGACCGCTCCCACACCCTCCTCATCCCCTCATCCCGCCATCCCGCCCTACCTCAGCCGCACCGGTCGCCCCTCTGCCGCCGAGCGGATGAGCGCGTGCGCCACTTCCAGCGAGGCGAGCACTTCCTCGTGCGTCGGCACCTCGACCGGCAGGCCATGCGTCACGCAGCGCACGAAGTAGCCGATCTCGTCGCGCAGAGCGCCGACGGTCGCGCCGTAGATCTCCGGCCAGTACGACGTGTCCGGCGTCGTCACCCGGTCCTCCAGCCAGAACCCCAGCCCGTTCCCCGGGACTTCCAGTAATGCCGTCCCCTTGGTCCCGATCACCTCGCCGAGGATGTGGCCCCGCCACGGGGTCGAGTCGGGCAGCAGCCAGGCCGTCTCCACCACGCCCACCGAGCCGTCGTCCATCGTGATGATCCCCCAGAACAGGTCATCGCCGAGCCCGCCGACATCGGCGGTGCGCATGTAGACCTCCACCGGCCGGCGGTCGCCGAAGTACCACAGGATCAGGTCAATGTCGTGGATGCCGGTGGTGTAGAGGAGATTGGACTTGGTGAACTTCGCGCGCATCGCGAGGCTCTGGTTGCGACGGCCGTAGACGCTGACGACCTTCCCCAGCTCGCCCCGGTCAATGCTCCCCTTGATGGCGGCGCAACGGGTGTCGAAGCGCAGGAGGTGGCCGACCATCATCCGCCGCCCCAGCTCCCGCGCGCGGGCCACCATCCGCCGCGCCTCGTCCATGTCGTGGCTGAGGGGCTTTTCGACGAAGACATCGCATCCGGCCTCCAGCGCGGCCATCACGGGCGCGAAGTGCCGGTTGTCATCGGTGACGACATGGACCGCGTCCAGCTCCACGGCGGCCAACATCGCGTCCACGTCGGGGAAGACGTGCGGCACGCCGTAGCGGTCGGCCAGCTCGCGGGCGCGGGCCTCGGTGCGCGACACGAGCGCCACGACCTCAGCGCCGTCGAGCCCGGACAGGACGTCCAGATGCCGGGCCCCGAAGTCCCCGGCGCCAATGACGGCGAAGCGTTTGCGTTGCATGTGGAGGGTGCCTCCTACAGGTGCTTCCGGAAGAACTCATGCGCCCGGTTGTCGGCAAGCATCGGCGGCTGCGCGGTGACTAACCCGGCCCCGCCGCTTCCGGCAGGTAGGCATGGAGGCGCTCGCGCAGGACGCCGAGCTGCTGGTTGATGAACTCGTCATCCGTTGGGCGTCCGGTGAAGCGTGGCCAGTGTGTCGCAAAGACGGCCATGCGCCACACCTGGCGGGCCACGATGAACCAGGGGAGAGCCGCGAGCGTGGCCTCGGGCAACGGTCGGATCTCCCGGTAAGCCTGGCAGAAGCCGGCCCACAGGCTCTCGGTCTGGCAGAACAGGCGGCAGACCGCCAGGTCGTAGGCCCGCCAGCCTGGCCCACCGCAGTCGAAGTCGAACACCCACAGCGTGCCGTCTGTATCCCGGCGGAGGTTGCCGCCGTGGAAGTCGGCGTGGCAGAACCCCCACTCCAGTGTCGGGGCTTGCGACGCCAGGCCCGTGCGCAATGCCGCCACGGCTTCCGCCACGAAAGCCGCGTCCGTCGGGCGGTGTGCCAGGAGGCGCAGCACCACCGCGAGTGGCTGGTCGAGCAGGTGCCCCAGATCGAGGCGGAAGCGCTCGTGAGGGCAAGTGAAGCCGTCGGTGTGGCGGTGGATCAGCGCCATGGTGCGGCCACAGGCACGCAGGGCTTCGGGGTTGGTCAGGTCGGGCGGCTCGCCAGGAGCGTACGGGAACAGCACTGCTGCGCGCGGCCCGTCATCGGCCTCAACAACAGTCTGAGCCGCGCCATCGCGCCGGGCGATCGGGCCACAGACCGCGAGCCCGCCCGTCGCCAGGTGGCTGAGCACCGCCAGTTCGTAGGCGATGTCGGCCGGCGTGCGCCAGCCGCGACGGTACAGCCGCAGCACGTACCGGCCCTGCAGCGACTCGATGAGGTAGTGCGTGTTCAGGCCGTCCTGGATCAGTTGACAGCTCGCGTTCCTGGCGAGCGGGTAGTGAGGCTGGAGGGCCTCGACCAGGGAGTCCGGACTGGGCGGAGCGTCGGACATGATGAGAGGCTCCATTGAGCTACAGGTACTCCCGGAAGAACGCATGCGCCTTGCTGTCGGCGAAGGCGTGCTCGCCGGGGTGGACATCGTGCCAGAGGTTCTTGCCGGCGCCGTCACCGCACAGGCTCACGGCTAACCCAGAGCCCGTCGTAACCGGCGGGCAATAGCGCATGGCCTCGGTGCTCAGCCATCAGGCAGGGGTTGCCGGCGATAGTGAACTCATCCAGGAGCCGCGGCTGCTTCGGCTCGCCAAGATCCACGATGGTCACGTGGCCTTCAGCGCGGTCAGTCAGGTACAGGGTGTTTCCGACCACGACCGGCTTGCCGGTCAGCCGGTGGCCCGCGAGGCCATGGTGCGGCAGCTGTCCCAGGGGACGACGGTCACCCCGCGTGATGATCGTGTACTGACCGTGAGGTTCGGTGAGCAGCCCGTGGACACCATCGGGCATCACGGCCAGGCCGTTGGTGGGATGCATGGGACCGGGCAGGACGTCGCCCGAGAAGACCGGCTGGGGGCCGCCGGTCAGGTCAAACCAGTGCGTTCCGCTCACATGCCAGGTGCAGGCCGCGTAGCGCCCCTCGAACAGGCCGTCGGTGATGTTATAGCCGTAGAGCAGGCCAAGGCGCTGGTCGTGGAACACCTCGCGCGGGTGAGCGGGATCGCTGACATCAAGGATGACCAAGGTGTTCGCGCCCACGTCAATCAGCGCGAGGGCAAGGCCCGGCGGGACGACCACCTGTTTGACGGACCTGCCCGGCACAGTGAAGCGCCCCTGCAACGCCAACTCCCCGCCGGCCCCGATGCGCCAGATTGACAACCCACCGCGCCCCTCGGCCACATAGAGCAGACCGCCGCGCTGTTTGGCGTCTACCGCGAACCCCTCCGTCGGGTAGACCGCTAGTCGCTTGAGCTCGGGCCACAGGCTGACCCGGTGCAGTCCGGCAACGCCGCACGCGACGAAGGCGTAGTCATCCCGAGCCGTCACGGCGAAGACCTGACCCTCCGGTTGGTAAATGCTCCAGCCATCGCGCTGCGGTGGCGTGGCCGGGGGAATCTGAACGGCGAGACCAGGCTGCGGGGCGACCGGCCGCGCCATCGGGGCCTCGAGCACGTGCAGATCGGTCCACAGCCCGGCCGCATAGACGACGCCCTGGCCGATGGCGAACCCACCGATGGGGGCGGTGTCTTGCCGTTGCTCGATGTAGGGCAGACGATGGTGGGCCACCACTCGCGGATGGGCCGGGTCCTTCACCTCAATGACGAACAGGCCGCCGTGGTTATCTCCCACATAGACGAACTCACCGGAAAGCTGCGCATCCCACATGTCCACGCGCAGGCGGTAGAAAGGCGGAAACGGCACCCGCGCGACCGTCTTGGGCTGGCGCGCATCGCTGACATCGAGCACTTCCAGACCGTGGCCCGCGCCGTAGCGCGGATCGTCGTTGCTGCTGGGCCTCCCCGTGCCGTGGTGATGGCCGGTCGCGGCGAAGCAATGGCCGCCGCGCACATCCAGCCCGTCGCCGTAACCGCCAAGCGGCGCATGGGACACGACGGTGGGCAGCCGGGGGTTGCCGACGTCGCAGATCACGACCTCCCGTGTGCCCCATACCCCCACGTACAGCATGCAGCCGCGCACGACGCATGACTGCGCCTCGCCGGTCCTGACCGTGCTCAAGTGGCGGGGCTGCGCAGGATCGCGCACGTCCACCAACTCGACGCCGTAGTGCCGGCAGGCGACGTACACGATCGACCCGCTGACCTCCAGCCCGGTGGCGAGTTCAATCGTGTTGTAGTGGCTGATCAGCCGCGGCGCCGCCGCGTCCGACGCGTCGATGATGAACAGACCATCCTCGCGGGCAGTGACGAACACACGGTCGCCGCGAACCACGATCTGCCGGTTGTTGCCGAGATTGTCGAGACTGCCCAGCACCCTGGGGTGTTGGGGGTCAGACACGCTGCAGACCCACAGGCGCTGCGGCCCGATCACGTAGAGCTTGTCGCCCGCGAGGGCTGCGTCCATGCAGGGCCCGATCCCGACAGTCCCCACCTCGCGCAGCGGAGGCCCGTAGAGGGAGGAGCTGATCTCGCCCAGGGGCGTGGACTGAGGGTAGGCGACCATCGTGCCGACACCTCCACACAGCAGCATCGCATAGAGGCAGCGGGCGAGGGCTCGTCGTCGCACACCCGACGTGTTGTGACTGCGCCCCACCTTGGTGGCCGTGCGCCCTGTCTCGTCTGAGCTCAGGTCACAAGCCGCTGCCATCACAGGTACTTCCCAACAAACTCATGCGCCTTGTTGTTCGCGAACATGTGCTCTCCGGGATGGATGTCCACCCACAGGTCCTCCTCTACCCCCGCCGCCGCGTAGATCCTCTGGAGCGCCTCAAACCCCGCGAGCTGGTCCTCAATGAAGAAGCAGGTGTCGTACACGCCCATCTCGATCAGCAGGGGCCGCGGGGCGATCAGCCCGGCGATGTCGTGCACATCGAAGTACTTGTAGATCTGGGGGACTGTCGGGCGATGTGACGACAATAGTTGAGATCACCCCGGTGCGACTGCACCTACCGGCGAGATCCTGCAGCGGACACAGTAACCGCCACTAGCAGCACGTCGGCTGCGGGTACTCTCCCACGAACCTATGCGCCTCGTCTTCCGCGGACCGGGTGCATGTCGTGCTCTGCAGGCGTTACCCCTCCGCCAAGAAGGCTATGGACTATGGCGCTACTGCTGGCCCCGACCAGCAGACAGATACTCCCTGCTGCGGACCATGAACGCCTGGCTCGTGCCATCCACAAAGACCATCGCCCCCGCCGCAGCCACGCGCTGGCCGCCTCCATCTGCAGTTGCCGTCAACCGCACCGTCGCGCTCTTGCCCGGAGCCGGCAGTTCGCCCAGATCGGCCAGCTTCCTGCCCCCCATGTCCTGCAACTGCAGCCGCCCACTGAAGCTCTTGACTGCCTGGCGGTGCTGGCCCGGCCCGACGACCGTGACCCTCACCCCCCCACCCGCCACGTCCTCGAAACGCAAATGGGGCCCGTTTTGCGGGATGCTCGCGGGTTTTGAGGTGATCCCTTCCGCGAACTTAGGCAGGCCCTGCATCGCGAGGTCGTTGCCCATGTTGAAGAGAGCGAAACCGTCAGCGCCGAGGTTCCGCCCCATCTCCATCTGGCCCACAACCGCCTCATCGGGATTGATGAACGAGCCGATTCCAGGATACAGCGGCACCGTCGCGCCAAGCAGGCTCAGTTGCCCGCGCACCACTGTCTGGAAGGTCTCGTCGTTCACTTCGTAGTCCATCGGGCAGACGAAATCCAGGTACCCCTGCTTGCACCACAGCACCCAGTCCTGCCCCAATCTGTCTCTGCAGGCGGGGTAGTCACCGATGGCTGCGGCCGACAACTTGATCCACGGCTTGAGCCGGTGAGCAGCCTCCGAGACTGCTTTCACCAGCCGGGTAATCTGGTCGCAACGGAACTGGCGATACTCGGCCTTCAGCGGTCCGCTGTAGCAGTCCTCCGGCCACTTGGCGATCTTGGCGCCATGCACTGCCTCGAAGCGTTCACGGCAGCCGTCGCAGTAGCAGCTTTCCTCGTCGGGATAGCGGATGTAGTCGAACTGGAGGCCGTCCATGTCATAGTTGCGCAGCACCTCGAGCAACGCGTCCCGCTCGAGTTCGAAGTTCTTGGGGTGCGAAGGGCATAGCCAGAGAATCTCCTCGCCCTTGGCATTGGCCTGCAGGCGGTGCTCAGCGCGCATGCGGCCCACGAAGCTCTCAGGCCCGTCCGGCAAGTACATCACACTCCAACATACCTTCCACACATGCACCTCCAGGCCGTACTTCTTGCCTGCCGCCACACACTGGGCGATCTGGTCCCCCTTCTCCTTGAAGTCATCCGAGTGTGGCAGGAGCTTGCTGTCGTAGTGCGCGAAGCCGCCACCCAGCATGTTGGGCACTACTGTGTTGAAGCCCGCCGCCTTCAGTCGCCGCATCGCCGTGTCCCAGGCGCCACAGTCTCCGGTGCCGGAAGCGTTCCAGACGGCGCGGAATTCCACCGTGCGCGACTTGTGGGCCACGAAGTACGCCTCGGCAAGCGCGTCATGGAACTTCTCTGCCGCCGCTTGCGCCTCTGGATAGCGCTTGTCCGCGAGCAGTCGCCGGGCCGTCGCCTCGGCCACAGTGGCCTGCGCCAATGCCGCCTTCACTTTCGCGGCAAACGCAGGGTCTTTCTGCGCTGTAGCGACAAAGGCGTCGAACTCGGCCGGGGTCTTGAAGGGGCGTATGTTCCGCGCCTTGGCCAGGTCGCCACTCACGACGGCCTCCCATGCCTCGGGTACAAAATGGCCGACCAGCGCCCTTACGAAGGCCAGTTTGGATGCCATTGGCTCCGCGTCAGCCAGTATCTGGCCCATGAAGGCCCCATTGTCGCTCACGAGGACTGCGGGGCCTTGGTCCTGCCCTTTCTTGTCGCGCCAGATGCCGATCACGCGGGCGTTGTGTGTCGGCCCCGCCGCGAAACTCATCTTGCACATCGAGTTCTGAACCATGCTGCTAGGCAGGCCGGGGAGGGCATCGGGCGTGAAGGCTATCTCTGCGAAGTCGTCACGCTTCATCCGCTGCGCAAACGAGCGGTTGGCGAGACCAAGCAAGTCCGCCACAGCATCCGGCGCTGCGAAGGCGAACATCACCTTCCCGCCGCCCGCCACGAAGCCCCTGATCTGCTCAACTGCCTTGTCGCTGAGTTCAGGGCTGAAGGGGAAGATTGCCAGCTTCTGGCCGTGAAGTGTGCCGCTCTCGAGGTCGGTCTCCCCGATCACATCATGCGCCACGCCGACCTTGGTGAGGAGCCCGCGAAGCATCGTCTCGGCCCACTTGGCCCCGCCAGTGCCTCTGACGCCCTTCATCGAGCCGGAGATCACGACGACGTCATCCCAACGTGCCTGCAGGTTATCCAGCGCGCAGAAGGTATCCGCAGCATGGGTATCGAGGGGCCAGATGCTGATACGGATGGCATCCACCGTGTCCCATCCGCCGACATTCCCCTGGGGGAAGAACATGCTCTTGTCCAGCACCACATGCTTCCAGCCCTTGGTCGGGATGAACCAGCCGTGGTACCAAGCCTGTCCGCTGCGGAAATACAGAGTGCCGCTCTTTACGACCGTCGGGTCGTCGCAGTAGAGGTCGAAGGTGATGGTGCGGGCGCGCGACAGGTCGAGCTTGACCTGCTTGTCAAACGACCCGCGCTCCAATCCTGGGTCGGTGAAGGGGCAGGGCAGCTTCAAGGCCATACCGTCGTCATGGGGCATGATCTCGGCCGGGCGCGAGCCATTCGCGTCCACCCAGGCGGCCCGCAAGGCCGCGACATCCGGGTAGTTGAAGTCATCAATGGTGCTGACTTCGGCTGCCAGACATCCCCCGGCCATCGCCAGCAAGGAGAGCCCGAGCAATGTCGTGCGCATGGTTCGCCTCCTGTGGTATGGGCCAGCCGCACTTCCGTGGCAGGGAAGCCCAACCTGCCAACAAACAGAAGCCGACCCATCGGGCTCCGGCAAGTTGGGGCGGGGCGGAGGCGAATTCTACCGTGAGAATGGTCTCCCAATCCGTTGTCGCCAAAGGCCATTCCCGCAGGCCATAGCCGCCTCACCTACAGATACTTCCCAAAGAACTCATGCGCCTTGTTGTTGGCGAACATGTGCTCACCGGGGTGGATGTCCGCCCACAAGTCCTCCTCGGCCCCCGCCGCCGCGTAGATCTTCTTCAGCGCCTCCCAGCCCGCAAGCTGGTCCTCAATGAAGAAGCACGTGTCGTATACGCCCATCTCGATCAGCAGGGGCCGCGGGGCGATGAGACCGGCGATGTCGTGCACATCGAAGTACTTGTAGATCTGCGGCACCATCTGGCTGCCGCACCAGTTGGCTCGGTTGATCGCGAACCCCTGCCACGGGTTCAGGTAGCCGATGATGTCGGCGCACTTGATCCGCGGCTCGGCGGCCGTGGCGAAGGTCGTCATCGTCCCGCCCTGGCTCAGGCCCATCATCCCGATGCGGTCTGGGTCCACCTCTGCCCGCGTCTGCAGGTAGTCCACGCAGCACTTCATGTCCCAGATGTTGAGCATCAGCGTGTAGACGCCGAACATCGCGCCGCGCAGGAAGTGGACATTGCACTTGTCGCGGCCGGGGTACGGGTTGTTGCCGTCGGCCCGCTCGCCGAAGACCCGCAGGTCCGGGCTGATCGTCAGGTAGCCATCCAGGGCCATGATCTCGCCGTAGTTGTAGTTGTGCTGGGTGATGCTGGCGGCCATGTCGGGCGTGGTGCGGTTGCCCGCGACGGGCTCCTTGCCGTACAGGCCGTGCCCGTGGCTGCACAGGATCGCGGGGTTGCTCCCATCGGTCGGCATGTCCTTGTGGCGCAGGACGATGCAGGGCACGGACATGTGCTCTTCGGAGTCGAAGATGACCCGCTCGCGGACCAGTCCGCTGGGCTCCTCGACGCTGAAGATGACCTCGGGCTCAGGGTCCACCGGCTCGGGGAAATCCCCGAGCAGCTCGAAGAACTTCTCACTGGCCTTGGCCTGCCAGTCCTCGAACTCAGCCAGGCTCGAGCCCCGGAAGGTGAGCAGCGGCGTCCAGTTCTCCGCCATCTTGTTGAAGTATGCGATCATCGAGAAGTTGCGCTTGGCCATCTGCGGCACTCCCTTTCGCCTCGGGTTGGCAGTATGTCACATCATCGCGTCATCTGCGGGTTGCACATCTCGCCGACGGCCGCGACCATCGCCCGGAAGTTCTCGGGCGGGATAGGCGGGTTGATCTCGCTGGAGGTGGCGACGAACATGCCGCCGGTGCGCAGGGCGTCGGTCTCGCGGATATGCCGCAGCACCTCGGCCCGGACCTGCTCGGGCGTGCCGCGCTCCATCAGGTCCACCCCGTCCACACCGCCGGCCCACACCATCTGCGGCCACGCCTGCTTGAGCCCCACGATCTCCATGCCCACCCCCGGCTCCAGGCAGTAGAAGCCGTCCACGCCGCAGGCCATCAGGTCCGGCAGGGCCTTCCGGTAGTTGCCGTCGCTGTGGTACAGCACCTTCACCCCGGCCGCGTGCCAGGCGGCGGTCACCTGCTCCACGTACGGGTAGTGGAAGCGGGCCAGGAAGTCCGGCGGGAAGATGGGGCCCTGCTTGGTGGCGAAGTCCTCGGCGAGGAGGATGACCGGCGACAGCTCGCCGTCCGCGACCGCTCGCACCCACTCCAGGCGCCGCGCTCCGCTGGCCGCCATGTACCGCGCGAAGACCTCGGGGTAGTCGTAGGTGAAGTACGAGAACAGCTCCAGGCCCATCGCATCATAGGCGGAACAGAAGCCCACGTCGTGGTACTTGAGGATCACGGTCTCACCGATCTGCGCTTGCAGGCCGGTCATGTAGCGGCGCCACTCCGCGCGGGCCGGGGCCGGCTCGATCACCTGGGCCTCGAGCGCCTCGGTCCGTCGCACCAGCCAATCCCGCGCCCCCTCGGTCGTGTCGAAGGGACGGCTTACGCGCCACGCCGTCCAGTTGTCGTTCTGGTACACGAAGCCGTCTTCCGTCGTGACGCGCCCCGTGCCGCGGGGCGCCACCGGCGGCATGATGAGGTCGGTGGTCTGGCGGATCACCGCGCAGATGTCCTGCACGGTGTAGTCGAAGCCCTCGATCGTTCTGCCGGTCCAGTCGGCGATGACCCGCGGGTTGTAGCTGAGCTGCTCCAGGATCGGCACGCGGTCCACCGGCTGCAGGTTCAGGGCGGCCTCGACCCGCTCACGCTTGGACATGACATCGGTGGGGAAGAGGCGTTCCATGGGGCGGGGCCTCCACAGGGATGGGAGCGCGGCTGCCAGCGGTCCCGGGGCTACCACTTCGCGGGCGCGTAGGCGACTTCGAGGCGGCTCGTGAGGCCGGGGCGCCCGCAGACATTCACGGGCCGGACCTCCAGCACGTTTTCCCCTTCGCGCAGCGGCCAGTCGAGCGTGGCGGGGCGCGTCTGCCACACGCCGCCATCCACGCGCGTCTCGAAGTGGTCGAACCACGGCATGCAGTGCTCCAGTGACACGGTCAGGTTCGGCCCGTCGGCCCAGGCAGCCTGCGCGGACAGGCGCACCATGTTCACCGTCCAGTACAGGTCATCGGGGTTGTCGGTCAGCACGCCCGTGCCGCCAGGGGCGAAGTGGCTGACGAAGCCGGGCAGGCAGCGCCGGTCGAGCCACGTCCAGCGCCCTACGGTCAGGCGCGCGTAGTAGTCGAGCGCGCGGTGGCGGACGAAGCGCCGGCACAGGTGTGCCGCCTCCTGCTCGCTGAAGTGGTCCATGTTCGGCATGAGCTTGCTGACCAGCCCGACGTGCTCGCCCACCGGGAGCGTGAACGGGGGCTCCTCCTGCACTACCGTCACCGCCTCGGCCTCGTGGGCCAGCCACGCCTCGTGTATCTCCAGCGCCGACAGGGGCACGCCGTCGCGCTCGTAGTGCAGGTTGAGGTCCGGGTCGAGGAGGACCCACTTGCGGTACTGGTTGGACCAGATCTCCGGCACGCTGTGGCCGACGTTGCCGACATTGTGCCCGCGCGGGAAGGCGCTGTCCCGCACACCGATGCTCAGCGGCCGCGCCACCCAACCCAGCGCCCGGGCGCCTTCCACGAAGACCCGGCTATAGAAGCCGCAGTTGAAGTGCTCCCCGCGGTCGGCCTCATGCAGGATGTCCAGGGCATCCCGGACGGTGTTGAAGCATAGCGACCAGCCATGATCCCAGCGCGACCGCACCCACCGCTGTAGCGTGCGCTGGGCCTCAAACTCAGTCGCGTAGCCGGCCACGACGTCGTCGAGGCCGTACTCCTCGCGCACCTGCATCGTGCGCGGGGCCAGCGGGTCGCCGTAGTCCATCTGCGTGAAGTCGCCGACGAAGGCCGGCAGGTCGC
The DNA here is from genome assembly GCA_021372615.1 of bacterium. Classification (NCBI taxonomy): domain Bacteria; species bacterium. The sequence goes on from JAJFUB010000034.1 coordinate 87,551, forward strand.
AGCGGATGATCTCGAAGTCGCCGGGGATGCCGTGCCTGTCTTCGCTCATCGGTCGCTCCTTCCGGGGGCGTCGGGCCTCAGTACGCGTTCAGCCGGTCGGCCTCGGCGTGCAACTCCGCCATGCTGCAGGGGGTCAACGCCAGCCCCAGCTTCTCCGCCAGGGCATACGCGACCTCGATGGTCGTCTCGACGGCCCGGCGGCGGCCGCTGGCGCGGTCACCCACGTCCCAGGTGTTGTGGGTCGGGTGGTGCAGGAGCAGCACCGGGTGATCGCGCCGGATCTGGTCCCGCACGCTGGCTTCGCAGATCGCCATGGTGTCAGCGAAGCTCAGCTCGTTCTCGGCCCGGCAGTCCCGTACGGTCCAGGTGTCCGGCTGCGAGGCGGGGAGGGGCTCCAGACCCCGCGTCAGGGTGAACTCGTACAGGTCCAGGTCGCCGGGGACCAGGCGCGACTTGCTGCTGGCGTGGTGGGGATGGGGGAAGGCGCCGTGCCACAGGTGGCCCACTTCCGGGTGGGGGTTCCAGCGCCCCGGCGCCGAGCAGTAGCTCTGCCGGAAGCCCAGCTCGGCCAGGATCGGGAAGGTGTAGTCATTGGCCTGGGCGCAGCACGCCCCGAAGCTGTCGGCGGCCAGGCCCAAGGCTTGCTCCCAGTCGTCCCTGGCGATGGTGAGGACCTCCCGCTGCTCGTCGTAGTCGTACCAGGTCAGCGGCCGCTGCCAGTCGTAGTCCTCCGTCGCGCCCGGCGGGCGATAGCCGCGCACCTGGAAGTGCAGGGCCTGCCAACAGCCATGCGCGGCCATTTCGCGGAACAGGTCCGGCTGCCGCCGGGCCACCTCCGGCTCCGAGCAAAAGCCCAGGCAGCGCTGCAGACCACGCTCGGCGAACAGCTCATGGAGCCCCCGCACGGCCAGCTCGGCGACCTCCCACGTCTGGTCCCGCCCTCCGCCGGGCTTCTGGGGCGTCTGGCAGTCCATGAAGTAGATGAAGAAGAGCTGCGAGCGGTTCTTCTCGGTCAGCTGGGGCTTCATGGCTCGCCTCCTCGTGCAGGCCGGCAGGATGCCGGCGCTCCTACGGCTACAGCGGCCAGCGCCACGACAGGCGGCGCAAGATGCGGCTCGAGACGGCATGCAGCACATCGCGCGTGCGGTAGCGGTCGTCGGGCCGGACGTGTCCGTAGCAAGCCCAGCCCAGCGCCACCAACCCCGCCGCCAGCGCGAACAGGACCGCATGGGTGTCCACCGTCACCCAGCCCAACGACACGCGCCAGTCGCCCCACGCCTGTAGCAGCGCCCCGGCCAGCAGCGGCGCCATCCCGCCCACCAGCCCGATCCAGGCGTAGTAGAGTGCCGTGTAGGCGGTGTTCTTGTGGGGCGGGACGACGTCATTGTACAGCAGGCGGCCCGCTCCCAGCGCAGCCCCGTTGAAGGCCATGCCATGCGCCAGATACAGCAGGCCGCACCACATCACCAGGTGCGGCGCCTGGCGCGGCATCAGCAGCCAGCCCACGGGGATGAGGAGGGTCAGCGCGGCCCCGGTCATCAGCACCGGACGGCTGCCCACGCGGTCGGCCGCGTAGCCCCACAGCAGCGCCGCGAGCGCCCCGCCGACCATGACCAGCGACTCTAGCGTCACCACGACCCCCGGGGCCAGCCCCAGCGCCTGCTTGACGAACAGGGGCAGGAACGACAGGTACAGAAGTGTCCCGACCGTGATGCAACCGATCCCCGCCAGATAGACCACGAAGTTGCGATCCCGCAGCGCCTGGCGCATGTTCGCCAGGTGTCCCGCGCCGGGCGCCTCCTGCGACTGTGGCTGCCCGCCCTGCACCGGGATCACGGCGGCCACGCCCACCAGGCCGAACACGACGCCGACAGCGATCAGGAGCAGGAAACGGTCCAGCCCCTCGCCCCCCTTGATGACTTGCCCGGCCGCCGCCAGCGTGAGGCACGTGGCCAGCGTGATCATCAGCGTGGACATCGCGCCGAAGCGGCCCCGGACACGATCGGGGACCACCTCCTGCATCCATGGGTACCAGGCCGACTCCGCCAGCGAGCGCAGGGCGGCGAACAGGGCTACGACCACGATGAGGTGCACCAGGCCCCCGGCATGGCCAAAGCGGTGCATCACCCAGGGCAGCAGCAGCAGCCCGGCGACGGCGAGCTTGCGTGCCGTCCAGCACGCCAGGAACACCCGCCGCCGCCCCAGGCGCGTGGCGATGGGGGCGGCCCACAGGGCCAGCACGCCCGCAAAGGGCAACAGCGAGAGCAGCAGGCCGATCTGCGCCTTGGGCAGCCCCAACTCGTCGAGGAACAGCAGGAAGACCGGGCCGAACACGGTCAGGTACGCGAAGACCGCATTCAGCGCGTTCTGCGTCACCAGCCAGGGAAGACCCCTGAGCTGCACGTCCTCGGGTAGCTCACACACGCCCTCAGGCAGCGGCTCGGCGCGCCCCATCGTCACAGCCCTTCCATCCGGCTACGGCTTGTCCGCGAGGTCGTCGAGCCGTTCCATCACCTTGCGCATGGCGGCGGCGACCTCGGTCAGGGACTCGCGCGTCACATCAATGAAGCCCGGCAGCGAGATCAGGCGCCGGTTAAGACTCTCGGCCACGGGCAGCGTGGGCCGGGCCGGCGGTTCCGGGCGCGTCGGGTCGTAGAAGCAACCGCCCAGCTCCCGCCGGTCCACAGTCGTAAACAGCGGCGCGGCGTGCAGCAGCCCGTACGTGAAGTTCAGGTCGGAGTAGCGGTCGGCGGTGACGGGTGCGCCCTCGGCCTGCATGGCGCCGACGATGCGCTCGCGTTCGACCCTCTGCACGGCCCCGGGGGTCAGCTTGAACTTGTACTCCAGGTAGCCCCCGCGCGTGGCCCCGGGCAGCGCCTCAATGACCTCCAGCCCCGGGCAGTCACGCAGCTGGTCATTCAGGTATTCCACGTTCGCCGTGCGCCTCTCGTTCAGTTCCGGCAGGCGCTGCAGGCCCACCCGCGCCATGGCGATGGCCCATGGATGGGGCCGGTACTTCGCCCCCAGGCTCATGTCGCCGATGGCGTTGACGACCTCCACCGCGCCCTGCCGCGGACGCCCGAAGTGGCCCAGCAACACCATGCGGTCCAGGAGCGCCGGATCGTCGGTCACGGCGACTCCCGACTCGCCGCCGCTGACCGCCTTGGAGCCCTGCATGGAGAAGCAACCGATCTGCCCGAAGCTGCCCACGGGCTGGCCTCGCCACAGCGCCCCATGGGCGTGGCTGGCGTCCTCGATCAGGGCCAGATGGTGCCGCCGGGCGATGTCGCACAGGCGGTCCATGTCGCAGACATTGCCGAACACATGCACGACGCACAGGGCCTTCGTGCGCTCCGTGACGCGGCGCTCGACGTCGTCGGGGTCAATCGTCAGCGACTCGGGGCGGATGTCGCAGAAAACCGGCGTGGCGGCGCAATGGATGATCGGTGTCGCGCTGGCGTGCCAGGTGTAGGCGGGGACAAGCACCTCGTCCCCCGGCCTCACGCCGACCGCGAAGTACGCGCTGTGCAGTGTTGCCGTGCCGCTGTTCATCGCCAGGGCGTAGCGACTGCCGGTCATCGCGGCGAAGTCTGCCTCGAACTCGCCGATCACGCCCCGAGGGCCGCCGATGGAGATGACGCCCTGGTCCATCAGGGCGTTGACCGCGGCCTTGACCTCGTCGTTGACCTGCACCCACTGCTCGCGCGGTGGGGTGGTGACGGCCTTCGGGCCACCGAGCAGAGCCAGAGCACTCATGGCTACACCTCACAGCTCGCGGCGGCGCGGACCTCCGCCAGCGTCGCCGGCGTCAGCTCCAGGCCGCACTCCTCCGCCGTCGCCGTGATGGCCTCGGCGATCAGCTCGAGGTTGCGGCGGTACGGGTCAGTGGGATCATCGTAGCAGCGCGTATTGTGGGTCATCACGACTACGGACTTGAGCCACCAGTCGTGCTCCACCTGCCGGCGCACGACCTCGCGGATGAGCCCGGGCCCCCAGTCGGCGAGGCCGTCGCGCTCCAGGCGCAGATGGCGCGGGTCGCAGGGGGCCTCGCGATGCGGGCCGATGTCGTCGGGCGCTGCGGCGGTGGGCAGTTCCAGGAAGCGCCGCCCGGCGCCCCCCGGTCGCCAGTGGGCGAAGGGCACGTCGTTGACCCACACCGCGCCGACGGCCGGGCTGTTGCGTCCCGGCAACGTGACACTGCCCTGCGTGAAGCCGAGGTCGGTCAGGAGCGGGAAGGTCTCCCAGGTGGCCGAGAAGCAGCCGGAGCGGTAGCTGGTCGGGGCCTGCCCGGTGACCGCCGCCACGCGGTCGCGGCCCTGTTGCAGCAGTTCCCGCTGCCTCTGGGGCGGCAGGTGCCCCAGGTGGCGGTCGCAGCCGAGGTCGGTGGTCTGGGGGTGCATGTGCAGCCCCAGGTCGGCCCCGGCTGCGCCCAGTTCGCAGACGACTCCCGGCAGGCCCTCGGCCAGCCGCGGAATGAGGAACAGCGTGGTCCGGTGCCCGCGCGCAACCAGGCTCTCCACGTAGCCGCGCATGGCCCGCTCCGCCAGCTCCCAGGTCGCCGGGCCGCCGGTGACCGGCGACTCCTCCTGGATCGTCTCGCAGTCCATCGTCCACGTGACGAACAGTCGCGCCGCGCTCACCGTGTGCTCCTTCGCCTACCGGCCCAACGTCGTGGCCCGCTCGAGCTTCTGGTCGCTCGTCATGCCTTGGAGCTGGTCAAGGTTCGTCAGCACCTTGACGTACGCCGCGGCGAGCTGGTCCAGGTACGCCTCGTCATAGCGGATCATCCGCGGCACGTGGATCAGGCGCGTGACGATCTGCTCGGCCACGGGACAGTCGCCGGGGCCCTGTCGCACGTCGCGCGAGAAGGCAATGCGCGTGGGCTTGCCGTCGCCGTAGACGTCGCACTCGTTCCAGAAGGGATGCAGGTGGTGGCAGAAGTAGCCGCCGGGGCTGGCGGACGCGCCTTCGGCCCGGATGGCCTCGGCGATGACCGCCACCGGCGCCTGGCTGATGATCTCATCCCCCAGGATCAGCATCTGCCAGTACGAGGCGCCGACCGTCACGTTCGGGTCGTGCAGCGGGTAGTTGCAGTCCACGCCGGGCACGGCGCACACCTGCGAAAAGAACCGCTCCATAGCCTTGACGCCGGGGGCGCGGTACTCGTCGTAGTGGCGCAACTGCACCCGCGCCATGGCCGAGGTCATCTGGTGCATCCGGTACTTGTAGCCGCCCCACGGCAGCGGCGCGAAGCGCTTGTACTCGGGGTTCTGCACGAACGAGTGGTGGTCGCCATGGCCAAACATGACAGCCCGCTCGTAGATGTCCTGGTCGTTGGTGTTCATCATGCCGCCCTCGCCGGTGGCCAGGGGCTTGCCGGACATGATCGAGGCCGCGCCGACATGGCCGATGGAGCCGACCTTGCGGCCCTTCCAGGTGCTCGCGTGCGAGTGCGAGTAGTCCTCGAGGATCTTCACGCCCCGGCGGGCGGCGATGTCCATGAAGGCATCCATGTTGGCGGCATAGCCGCCCATCTGCACGACGATGATGGCCTTGGTGCGGTCGGTGATGCGCCGCTCGGCATCGGCCGGATCGGGGCAGAGGCTGTGGGGGTCGAGGTCGCAGAAGACCGGCGTGGCGCCCAGGTTCAGCAGTTGGGTGTGCGTCGCCCAGAAGGTCCACGTTGGGGTGATGACCTCATCGCCCCGGCCGATGCCGAGGCCGTACATGGCGCAGTGAATGGCCGAGGTGCCGTTGTTGCAGGCCAGGGCATACTGGCTGCCCTCCCAGGCCGCGTACTCCTTCTCCAGTTCGAGCGTGACATCCGTGCCCGACATGCTCCGGGCGTGCAGGACCTCCAGGATCGCCCGCTCGTCTTCCGCGGTCACGATCGGCCAGGTGCTCAGGTCCGGGCATTCCAGAGTGACCGTTTTGGGACCGCCGTTGATTGCCAACTTGCTGCTCATCGCCAACTCCTTTGCGACCATGTCGCCGCGTGATTCAGGTGGGCGGGCACCCCCGCCTGCCCCCGGATGGTCCGGTCTCGGTACGCACACCCCTCCGGTTCGGGATGCGCCGCCCGCAGACCTTGTCCGGCGGCCTACAGCTTCCTCCCCGCGCCGGACAATCCTGCGCTTGTCACCGGCGACGCGGTGTTCTACACTCGGGCTGCCCAACCCTTCGTGTCGGGCAGGAGGGACCGTCATGCGCCTGCAGGACAGGACCGCCATCATCACCGGGGCCGGTCAGGGCATCGGCCGGGCCATCGCCGAACGCTTCGCCGCCGAGGGGGCGCAGGTCATCGTGGCCGACATCGCCGCGGACACGGGCGGGGAGACCGTGGAGCTGATCCGCTCGCGCGGGCAGCGGGCCCACCTGTGCGTGTGCGATGTCACCTCCGAGGAGCAGGTGCAGGCGGTCGCCGAGTTCGCGACCCGCGAGTTGGGGCGCATTGACATCCTGGTCAACAACGCCATCTGTGGCGTGGAGCTGGTGCACGGCAACTCCTGGCGGGTCGTTGAGGTCGCCCTGGGCGGGGCATGGCACTGCACGCAGGCGGTGCTGCCGACGATGCTCCAGCAGGGCTCGGGCAGCATCATCAACGTCTCCTCGGTCAATGCGCTCATGGGCTTCGGGCCCGAGCATCTCTACACCGCTGCCAAGGGCGCCCTCGTCAGCCTCACGCGTTCGCTCGCGGCGGTGTATGGCCCACGCGGCCTCCGCGTGAACGCCCTGTGCCCGGGCAGCACCGACACCGAGCACTGGGAGCCGATCAAGCAGGCCAATCCGGGGGTGGTGGCGACCGTGTCGAAGCTGTACCCCCTGGGGCGCATCGCTCAGCCGGCGGAGGTCGCCAACGCCGCGCTCTTCCTCGCCTCGGATGAGGCTTCGTTCGTGACGGGCGCGGTCCTGGTCGTGGACGGCGGCATCACCGCCAGCCAGATGGCCTTCCGCAAGACCGACGACTAACGGCACAGCCTGTGGCCATGGGGTGGGGTACGCCCGACACTCCTGTCGGGCTTCGCGGGCTACATCCAACTCCAGGGGATTACATCCATGAAGCTGTACGCATCCCTGCTGGCCGGCCTCGTGCTGTGTCTGGCCCCCGTGCAAGCTGACGAGTGGCAGTGGACGCCGCTGCGCCAGTCGCTGCCCGGCAAGCCGGTCGGCTCGGTGGTGGCGAGCCAGCCGGTCACGGTGGGCAACCCGCTGCTGCAGACGATCTGCGAGAAGCTCTACGAGGTGCCGTGGGCGCCGGGGGAGGCGATCCTGCTGCAGCCCCGTCCGGGCACCGGGGGGCTGAGCGCCTTCGGCTTCTGGCACAACGCGCGCGCGTACATGCTCCTGGTGCGCCAGGGCGCGCGCTGGCGGCTGCTGACCCCGGCGGGGGAGACGGCCCCCAAGGAGCCGCGACTGGCCTACTTCGGCCACGACGCCTCCGGCCAGCCGGTGAAATGGACCGGCCCGGCGCAGATCATCGCCGTGGGTGCGGGTGGTCCGGCGGCCCTGCAGATCACCCGCGTGCCGCTGTTCGAGGCCGGGTGTACGCTGATGACCCTGGAGCGGGGCGAGCGGGAGTTGCGCCAGGCCCGCGACTGCCTCGGCTGGATGAAGCCGCCGGCGGACGGTGTGGTCCGGCGCGTGGCCGACTGCCAGGCCCGCATAGACGCCACCCGCGCCCGGTTGCGGCAGGAGACGCAAGGCCTCCTGGACACCTACCAGGCCCTGCCCGAGCCGCGCTACGCGCTGGAGAACCTGGCGTTCTTCAGCCGCCTGTACCAGCGCAGCAAAGGCTTCGAGAAGATCGGCGACCCGGAGCTGTGGACGCGGGTGTTCTACGGCCGGCCGGAGTTCGCGCCCTGCGTCGAAGCGCGGCGGGCGGCCCAGGAGGCGCTGTGGGCGCAGCGGCCCGCCACTCTGGCGGCCGAGGTGGGGCGGGTCTTCGGCTCGCAGGCGACCTTCGGGGCCTCCCTCACGCATGGGCTGGCCAAGTTCCGCCGTGACCGTCCCTTCCCCGAACCGCTGCGCACCGGCTATCGGATGACCCTCGGCCGCGAGGAGCACGAGTCCTTCCAGGTCGCCGTGGCGGCGCTGGGGCAGCCCCTGCAGAACGTCAACGTGAGCGTCACCTGGGAAGGCCCCGGGCCGCACCCCGAGGTGGTCCTGCGGCCGGTCGGCTATGTGGAGACGAAGCCCGACCCGGACAATCTGGCCGAGTACATCGGCTGGTGGCCCGATCCGCTCCTGCCTCCGGGGCCGGTGGACGTGGCGGCCGGACAGACGCAACCTGTCTGGGGCACTGTCCACGCCACGAAGCAGACGCCGGCGGGCGAGCACACGGCCACCGTCACCGTCCAGGCCGACGGCCAACCGCCCCTGAAGCTCAAGTTCACCGCCCGCGTGCTGGACTTCAACCTCGGCTTCACTCACTTGCCCAGCCTGCTATCTCTGCGGCTCGCCTCCATCCAGCAGTTCTACCAGCTGGACACCGTCTCACAGGAGATCAAGCGCCGCTGGTACGACTTCTGCCTGCAGTACCGGATGAACCCCAACGACATCTACCGCCCCGAGGCCATCCCCGAGGAGGAGGACCTGGACTTCTGCCTGGCGCGGGGCTTCAACGCCATGGTCATCACGACCCCGCCGCTGCGCCGCACCACCCGCAACAACGCCGACAACCTGCAGGTGTGGGTGAGCGACGACAACCAGACCTTCCGCCAGGTCCCGGCCGGCTACACCGTCACCCACGATGACGAGGGCAGCCTCGTCGTGGGCGGCCTGGATGTGACGGCCCGCTATGTGAAGCTGCACAGCACGCTGGCCGACGAGGCCTACGAGTTCTCGCTCAAGACCCTCGAGCGCGACCGCATCGTGGTCTACGGCGGCGACCAGCCTGCCACCGGCCCGGCGGCCTACGTGGGCACCGAGGATGGCACCAAGCCACTCCTGGCCTTCGACGCCAAGTGGGGCGCGGCCCTGGACTACAAGCGCAGCAGCCTCGGCGTGGACCTGGGCCAGCCGCGCCATGCCACGAAGCTCGTGCTGCGCGGGGCCTATGCCGCCACCCGGGAGCGCGTCAAACGCTTCTACGAGGTCGCCAGGGCCCACGGGATGGGCGATCGCGCCTATGTCTACGGCTTCGACGAGTGGAGCGACGTGGCGCGCTACGGGGACATCAAGCAGACCTACGAGGAGTTGAAGGCCGTCGCTCCGGGCATCAAGGCCTCCAGCACAGTCGTCCACCCCGTGCCGCCCATTGATCGCACCATTGATGCCTGGTGCCCGGCCCTGTGCTACGAGTTCCCCGAGTACAAGCAGGCCCGGGAGCGCGGGCAGGAGGTCTGGACGTACGAGGGCGGCTGCCCGTACGACCCGTACCCCACGCACGAACTGCTGGACGTGCCGGCGGTGGAGGCACGGGCGTTTTTCTGGGTGATCTGGCGGTACCAGTACACCGGCTGGCTGCACTGGGAGCTGAACGTGTGGAGCGGCAACATGGGCGGGGACAAGCGCTGGCCCGAGGTGCCGTGGAACCCCGCGCGCGGCGGCGTGCGCAATGGCGAGGTGGGGCGCATCTACCCCGGCCCGAACGCCACGCCGCTACCCTCGGTGCGCCTGGAGAACATGCGCGACGGGATCGAGGACTACGACCTGCTGTGGCTGCTGCGAGATCGAGCCCGGAAGCTGCCGGCGGGCAGCAAGCAGCGCCTGGCGACCGAGAAGCTGATAACCGACACGGCCCGGGCGCTGTGCCAGTCGCGGGCGCATTTCGAGCGCGACCCCGCCCGCGTGTTGGCCCTGCACGAGCAGTTGGGCCTGGCCCTCGAGCGGCTCAGCCGCTGATCCAGTCGCGGGCCCGCACTACGGCGCGGCGCCAGCCGGCCAGCAGCTCCTGGCGCCGCTCGTCGGCCATGGCCGGCTCGAAACGCCGATCCAGCGCCCACTGGCCGGCCAGCGTGTCCTGGTCGGGCCAGCACCCCACCGCCAGCCCCGCCAGATAGGCCGCGCCCAGCGCCGTCGTCTCCAGCACCCGGGGCCGCACGACCGGTACGCCCAGCACGTCGGCCTGGAACTGCAGCAGGAAGTCATTGGCTGCCGCCCCGCCGTCTACCCGCAGCTCCGTGAGCGGCGCCCCCCGGTCTGCCGCCATGGCCTGCAGCACATCCGCCGTCTGGTAGGCCACAGCCTCCAGGGCGGCGCGCACGATGTGCGCCCGCTCCGTCCCCCGCGTCAGTCCCACCAGCGTCCCGCGCGCCCGGTCATCCCAGTGCGGCGCCCCCAGCCCCACGAACGCCGGGACGAAGTAGACGCCGCCGGTGTCGGGCACGCTCTGCGCCACGGCCTCGCTCTCCGGCGCCGTCTGGATCAGGCCAAGCTGGTCGCGCAACCACTGCACGGCGGCCCCGGCCACGAAGACGCTCCCCTCCAGCGCATACTCCACCGTGCCGCCGACCGACCAGCCCACGGTCGAGAGCAGGCCATGGTGTGACGGCACGGGCCGCGCCCCGGTGTTCATCAACAGGAAGCAGCCGGTCCCGTAGGTGCTCTTGGCCATGCCGGGCGCGAAGCAGGCCTGGCCGAAGAGCGCCGCCTGCTGGTCGCCGATGGCCGCCGTGAGCGGAACGGCGGCCCCCAGCACGTCCGGCTGCAGCTCCCCCAGCTCCCCGCTGGAGGGGCATACCTGCGGCAGCATCGTCGGCGGAATGTCCAGCGCCGCCAGTATCTCCTCATCCCACTGCCGCGTATGCAGGTTCAGCAGCATCGTCCGCGAGGCATTGGAGACATCGGTCACGTGGCGGCGGCCGTCGGTTAGGTTCCACAGGAGCCAGGTGTCCACCGTGCCGAACAGCAGCTCGCCCCGCTCGGCCCGCGCCCGCGCCCCCTCCACCTCGTTCAGAATCCACTGGAGCTTCGTGGCCGAGAAGTACGGATCAATCACCAGGCCGGTGTGCTCGCGGATGAAGTCGTCGCCCAGTTGCGCGCGCAACTGCTCGCACAGCCCGGCGGTGCGGCGGCACTGCCAGACGATAGCCGGAGCCACTGGCCGCCCGGTCGCGCGCTCCCACACGAGGGTCGTCTCGCGCTGGTTGGCGATGCCGACTGCGGCCAGATCGCCCGCAGCCAGACCGGCGGCCTGCAGCGCCTCGCGCGCCGCCTCGACCTGCCCGGTCGCAATCTCCTGCGGGTCCTGCTCCACCCAGCCGGAGGCCGGGTAGTGACAGGTCAGGGGACGGCGGGCGACGCCGACCGTCCGGCCCTCGCGGTCGAAGATGAGGGCCCGCGAGCTGGTCGTGCCCTGGTCGAGGGCCATGATGTAGTCGGCCACGGTGACAGTCTCTCCTGTGTCTGGCTAGGCCCCGACGACCTGCATCGCGATGGTGGCCCAGTCGCTGAGCCGCTGCGGGTCGTGGCGGACGGTGCTGATGTCCTTGAGGATGATCTCCAACGGACAGCCGTGCCGCTCGCAGACGCGGCGGGTGGCCAGCAGGTTCTCGCGGGCGTGAGCGGCGTCGAAGGTGTCGGTGGCGAGCACTGCCGGGCTGGGCTTGCGGGAGTAGACGTAGTCGCCGCCGATCTCCGCGGCGCCCAACTCCTCGTCCACCCAGGCGCTCATGGAGACCTTGCGGACGTGGGGGATCAGGCGCACTTCCGCCATCTTGCGGTCCAGCGGGTCGCAGCAGCCGTAGTAGACCAGGCCGAAGCGCTCGCAGATGCGGGCGGCGTAGTCCACCTCGAACTCGCGGAACATGCGCGGGGAGACGGTGGAGAACATCTGCGCCAGGCCAAACGTCCACAGGTCCTTCGTGCGGGGCTTCTCCGGGTCGTAGCCCGGGGCGGGCAGTTCGTCCACCCACCCGCCGGTGCAGTGGATCAGGCTTTGCGGCCCGCACAGCAGCCCCTGCTCCTCAAGTTGGTCGAGCATGGTCAGGTAGCCCTCGGTCAGGCGCCCGACCAGCCGGTGCATGAACTCCGGCCGGTCGGCCAGACCCCACAGCGCGCCCTCGACGCTCATCCAGGTGCTGATGGGGTCCCACAGCGACACGTATGGGTCCACGCCATGGGCGCGTACCTCCAGCAGGCCGTCGAAGATCTCGTGGGCGACCGCCAGACGGCGCTCGGTCTCAACCGGGTCATGGCTGATCTGCGGCGTCTGGATCTTCTCCAGATCATCCTCCGTCTCGAGCTGATTGATGAAGCGGTGCCCGACGACCGAGCTGGTGGGGTCGGTCACGGCCACGTCCTCCTCCCGGTCCACGCCGAACCCGGTGTTGGATACCGCCCTCGGCACGCGCACGAACGGCTCCACGACCATGTCCACCGGGAACAACCGCCACTGCAGCAATGTGCGCCGCAGGAAGACCTCGTAGCCTCGGCACTCGGCGTCCTCGCACTGCAGCGTCAGCGCCTCGTCCACGTTCATCTCGTTCCAGCACACCTGGTCAATCATGACCATGGGCCGGTCAGGCTTCAGGGCGTTGAGCTTGCGCCACAGCGCCCGCTTCTCTTCCTGGACCGGCAGGGCGGCGATCTCCGCCACCTGTGCGGCCAGCTCCCGCAGGATGCTCAGATCGTGCTCGTCGGGCATGGGCGACGTCCTTTCCGGGAGGTCCCTAACGCCTCGCCTGCTCAAACAGCGCCATCAGCCTGCTGACATGCACGCTGACGGTGAACTCGCGGAGCCCGCGCTCGCGTCCCCTCTTTCCCAGCGCCTGCCGCAGTGCCGCGTCGTCGCGGAGGCGCGTGAGCCGCTCGGCCAGCGCCGCCGCGTCGCTTTCGGGGAAGGTGAGCCCCGCCTCGCCGATGACCTCCGGGATCGCCCCGCAGGTCGAGCCGACCAGGGGCGTGCCACACAGCATCCCTTCCACGAGCACCGCGCCGTACTGCTCCTGCCAGGTGGGGATGCTGCGCGAGGGCAGCACCAGGGCGTCGCACGTGGACAGGTAGCGGGGCATGGCGTCGTGGGGAACCCGGCCGATCCAGCGCACGCGGTCCTGCAGCCCCAACCCATCGGCCAAGGCCCGCAAGTCTGCCTCGCAGCGCCCACTGCCGATCAGGCACAGCTTGCAGTCCGAGGGGAGTTGCGCCAGGGCTCGCAGCAGCACATCTACCCCCTTCTCCTCCACCAGTCGGCCGACATAGCCCACCAGGAAGCCACCCGGCGGGCACAGTTCGGCGCGTAGCTCGGGCGCGCTGCGGGGCTGGAAGACCTCGGGGTCACTGCCCAGGTACACCACCCGGACCCGGGCGGGCTCTACCCCGGCCCGGAGCAGGGCGTCCTCGGCGGTGTGGGTGCACGCGGCGAACAGGTCCACCTGCGGGAGCACGTAGCGTTCGGCGCGCCCACGCAGTGACCGCGGGAAGCCGTGCCACCGGCGCGTCACGTTCTCATAGGAGAAAAGCGCGATCTTCGCCCGCGGGCAGACTCGGCGCGCCGCGTGCACGAGCTGCGCGGTGTTCAGCTCTGAGGGTTCGCCAATATGGTAGATCAGGTCTGGGGCAACGCTGCGCAGCAGGTGCCCCAGCCCGCCGGTGTAGCGGCTGTAGGGGTAGGGCCGCTGCGGGAAGACGGGCAGTGTGTGCAGCGTCCAGGGGGCGTCGGTCCGGGGGCCGGGCGCGGAGCGGCCGAAGTCCCCCAGGTCCACCCGGCGCGCGTGCAGGGCAGACACCTCCAGCCCCGGCTGTCGGGCCAGAGCATCACAGAGCCATGCCGCCGAGGTGAGGGAGGAGATCAGGATGCGCATGAGCCGTCACACCATCGCCCGGTGGTAGACATCCAGCGTCAAGCGAGCGGTTCGCTCCCAGGTGAACTGGCGGGCCCGCTCGCGGCCGCGGCGGCGCAGATCATCGGCCAGGGCCGGGTCTTCTGCCAGCCGCCCCATGGCCTCGGCGATGGCCCCGACATCCGCCGGGTCCACCAGCAGCGCCGCGTCGCCGGCCACTTCCGGCAGGGACGTCGTCGCGGCGGTGATGACCGGCGCCCCGGCCACGAAGGCCTCGAGCACCGGCAAGCCAAAGCCCTCGACCAGCGAGACGAACACAAAGCCCAGCGCGCCGCGCATGAGCGCCACGAGGTCCTCGTCGGGCAGGTCGGTACGCACATGCACCGTGCCGCGCCGTGGCCGCGCCAGGGCCTCATCGGCCTCGGGGTAGCTGCCAATGCGGCGCCCCACCACCAGCAGGTCCAGCTCGGGGCCGTTGCGCTCGCACCACAGGTCGTAGGCCTCCACCAGGCGGGCCGTATTGCGGCGCGGCTCGATGGTGCCGATGGTCATGAAGTACGGCCGGTCCAGGCCGTGGCGCTCCTGCGCCGCCGCCACCTGCTCCGGCGAGACCTCGCGGCCGAAGCGTTCGTGATCCACGGCCAGAGGGACGGTCGTGATGCGCTCGGGCGGCACCCGGGTCAGGGCGAGCACCTCCGCACCGGTGGCGTCGGAGTCGACGATGATCTGCGCGGCCCGGGGAGCCAGGGCCGCGATGGCCCGGTGGACCGAGAGCACGTTCGGCGGCACCCACGTCGGCTGCCGCAGGGCGAACAGGTCATGGATCGTCAGCACCGTCGGCACGCGGCGGTCCAGCGGCACCGGCCAGCTAATGGCGTGATAGATGTCCGCCTCGCGCGGCAGCCACTGGGGCGGCGGCAGCCAGCGCGGCCAGCAGCGCCAGAGCGACAGCCCGGGCTCCTCATACAGCAGCTTGCCGGGCACGCGCACCGCATCAACGGGCACGTCGAGGCCCAGGGCCGTCAGCATGTCGGCCAGTTGTGCGCGCATGGGCTCAATGTGCCAGCCGGCGAGCCAGGCCAGCAGGTTCACACCCAGAGCCGCCAGGCCCCGCATCAGCTCGCCGGTGTAGCGGCGCAGCCCGCCGCCGCCGGCGACCAGCGCCCGACAGTCCACGGCCACGACAGGGCCGGTGGCGCTCATCTGCTCGCAGTCCTCATGTTGCCCTCGTGTCCGGCCTGTGGGATAATGCTTCGGCCCATGCCCACCCACTCGCCCCAACGGTTCGCGCTCGACATCCGCCAGCTCTGCGGGGGGCCTTCGGGCGACCGTACGCATCTGCTCGGCCTGCTGCGCGAGTTCCCGTCCCTGGCGCCCGAAGATGACTTCCTGCTGTGTCTGAACCAGCAGCCGCTGTACGAGCCCGCGGAGCTGCCGGCGGCGCCGAACCTGCACCTACGGGTCGTGCCCTGCCGGCCAGGCTGGCTGTGGACGCCCGTCGCCTGGCCGCGGATGCTGCGCCGCGAGCATGTGGACGTGGCTCACGGTGTCTATCTCGTGCCGCCGCTGGCCCCCTGCCCCACGGTGGTCACCATCCACGATGTGAGCTTCATGGCCCACCCGGAGTGGTTCCCACGCCGGGAGCTGCGGCTGATGCGCCGTCTCATCCCGCTGTCGGCCCGCCGGGCCACGCGCCTCGTCACCGGCTCAGCCCACGCCGCCGAGGAGATCGCGCGCCACTTGCATGTGCCGCGCGAGAAGATCGCCGTGATTCCCTACGGGCTGAGACCTGCCGCCGCGTCAGTGGATCGCGACGAAGCCCGGGCGCAGGTGGCGGCTCGGTACGGCCTCAAGGAACGCTACGTACTCGCGGTCGGGCTGCTGCAGCCCCGCAAGAACCTGCTCCGGCTGCTGGAGGCCTTCGCCTGCCTCGCCCCGGCCCACCCGGGCGTGCAACTGGCCGTCGTGGGCGCCACCGGGTGGGGCAACGAGCCCTTCCACGCCCGGCTGCAGGAGCTGGCCCTCGGCGACCGGGTGGTGCTCTGCGGCCGCGTGCCCGACGCCGATCTGTGGCTGCTCTACCGCGCGGCGGCGCTGCTGGCCTACCCCTCGCTGTACGAGGGCTTCGGCCTGCCGCCGCTGGAGGCCATGGCCTGCGGCACGCCGGTCGTCGCCTCCAACACGACCGCCATCCCGGAAGTCGTGGGCGAGGCCGGGCTGCTGTGTGACCCGCTCGATGTCGCGGCCCTGGCGGAGGCGTTAGCCGCGGTACTGGATGACGCCGCCCTGGCGACTCGGCTGTCGGAGGCCGGGCCGGCGCGGGCCGCGCAGTTCACCTGGGCCAGGGCCGCCGCGGCGTATCTGCAGCTGTTCCGCGAGCTGGGCGGCCGGCCGGTGCGCCAGTGACAGATTCAGCAACCAGCCGGACAAGACCTGCTGCCAAGGAAACACCCCACGCCGATGATCTCCTCCCTGCTCATCAAGCCCGCCGGCGCCGACTGCAACATGGCGTGCAGCTACTGCTTCTACCGCCCCGCCGCCGGGCTCTACCCCGGCACCGACCGACCGCGCATGTCGTCCGAGGTGCTGCGGGAGCTGGTGGCCCAGTACATGGCGCTGTCGTGGAGCAACCCCGTAGTGCGGGCTTCCAGCCCGCCCTCCGAGGGGGAAGCCGCCGCGGGCGGGCTGGAAGCCCGCACTACCGCTGATGCTCACTCCTGCGGACAGGCCGCCTTCTGCTGGCAGGGCGGCGAACCCACGCTGATGGGCCTGGACTTCTACCGTCACGTCGTGGCCCTGCAGCAGCAGCTCGGACACCCCGGCCAGGTGGTCGGCAACAGCCTGCAGACCAACGGGCTGCTGCTGAGCGAGGAGTGGGCGCGGTTCCTGGCGCGGTACCGCTTCCTGGTCGGCCTGAGCCTCGACGGCCCGCCCGAGGTGCACGACTTCTATCGCCTGGGCCTCGGCGGCCAGCCGACCCAGCGCCAGGTCGTGCGGGCGTGGCGGGTACTGCAGCAGCACCAGGTCGAGGCCAACATCCTGTGCATGGTCACCGCGCACAGCGCCGGACGGGCGGCGGAGGTCTTCGCTTGCCTGTACGACCTCGGCGCCCGCTTCATGCAGTTCATCCCGTGCCTGGACCACCACCCGCGCACCGGTGAGCGGATGCCCTACGCCGTCACTCCGCAGGCCTACGGCGACTTCCTGTGCGCCCTGTTCGAGGCATGGCGGCCCCACCGGCAGGAGGTCTCGATCCGCCTCTTCGATGACCTCGCCTCACGGCTGATGGGGCACGAGGAGCTGGTGTCCTGCGAGTTCCGGCCGCGCTGCGGCGACTACCTGGTCGTGGAACACAACGGGGACCTGTACGCGTGCGACTTCTTCGTGGACCGAGAGCACTTCCTGGGCAACTTGCTGGAGCGGCCGCTGGCCGAGGTGGCTGGCGGGGCGGAGTTCGAGGCTTTCGCTGCGGCCAAGGGGCAGGTCGGCGAGCAGTGCCAGGCCTGTGAGTGGCTGAGCTTCTGCCAGGGGGGGTGTCAGAGGCACCGGGGACTGGGGCACAGTTGCGCGCGTGAGGACACGCGCGCCCACGCGACCCCCGAGGCAGGAACCCGGGACGTTCGGCCCCACGCGACGTACCTGTGCGCGGCCTACCGGCGGTTCTTCGCCCATGCGGTGCCGGTGCTGCGGGAGGTCGTGGCGGAAGTGAACGCCGAGGGCGGCCCCGGAAGCGAAACAGCCGCCCCGTGAGGGGGCGGCTGGCAGGTGTCTTCATGGTGCGCGCTGGTGGACTTGAACCACCGGCCTCCACCGTGTCAAGGTGGCGTTCTTCCCCTGAACTAAGCGCGCACGGCGTACGACAGGAAGAGAAGTATAGCAAACGGGACACCCGGTGTAAACCGCTTTTCGGCTGGTGTCGCTGCTAAGTAGTAATGTCCCTTTCGTGCAAAGTAGAAATGTCCCTCGGCGAATAGAGGGGCATGAAGCTACTGATGAGCGACAAGGAACGCAACTACAGCAAAGTGCTCGAACAGCTCCGGCAGGGACAACTCAAGCGGACGGAGGCGGCCGCATTGATGGGCTGCACGCCTCGCCACGTCACCCGCCTGCGCCGCGTCTATCGCGAGCACGGCGATGCCGGTTTGGTGCACGGCCTGCGCGGCCAGTCGTCCCACCGGCGATGCGATCCCCGCCTGCTGGAGCAAGCGGTCGCGCTGGTGGCCGCTCACTACCACGATGCCGGTCCCACCTACGCGGCGGACCGACTCGCCGCCGACCACGGCCTGGTCCTGTCACACGAACGGCTACGCCAGGCCATGATCGCCGCCGGTCTGTGGCGGGCGCGGCCCCGCAAGGCCAAGCATCGCCAATGGCGCGAGCGCAAGCCCTGCTTTGGTCAACTCGTGCAGATGGATACCTCCGAGCATGACTGGTTCGAAGGCCGCGGGGAAGCAGCTGACCTGGTCCTGATGATCGATGACGCCACGAGCCGCGCACACCTGCGCTTCGTGCCCGCCGACAATAGCGAGACGAACCGCCGCGTGATCCACGAGTACCTGCAACGCCATGGGCGCCCCCTGGCTCTGTACACCGACAAAGCCAGCCATTTCGTCGTCAACCGTCCGGCAACTGTCATGGAGCAGTTGGACGGGCGCGAGGCCGAAACCCAGATCGGGCGGGCGCTGCGCGAGCTGCAGATCGAGCTGATCGTGGCCCACTCGCCCCAGGCCAAAGGACGAGCCGAACGCTTCTTCGGCACCGCCCAGGACCGGTTGGTCAAAGACCTGCGTTATGCCGACATCCACACCATTGACGCCGCCAATCGCTATCTCGAGGAGCACTACCTGCCCTGGTGGCAGGCCCATCATACCATCGTGCCGGCCAGCCCCGCCGATGCCCATCGCGACCTGCAGGGCTTTGACGTCGAGGCGATCCTGAGCCATCAAGAGCCCCGGCAGGTGCAAAACGACTACACCTTCAGCTATGAGAGACAGCGCTATCAGATCCTGCCCGACAGCCAACTGCCGAACCTGCGCAAGCACACCGTGACCGTACAACAACGCTTGGACGGACGCGTGATGGCCTGGGCCAAAGGGCAGTACCTGCAGATCCTCCCGATCCCGGCCGGCGGCGCGGCTGCCGCGCCCGAGGCGGCGGTGGCTTCCCGGAACCAACCGCATTCGGCCAAAGCCCGTACCCCGGCTCCCGATCACCCTTGGCGTAAGTCCTATCAGGGGACATTTCTATCTGGCAGGAAAAGGGACATTTCTACTTTGCGTTGACACCGCTTTTCGGCTGGCGGGTTCCCCGGTTGGCTGGCGGCTGACGGTGGTGAGTTGGAGAGGATGGAGAGGATGACGGCAAGGATATCGAGGATGTGACGAGGACCCCCAAACCCCATCCTCGTCATCCTTGCCTTCATCCTCTGCATCCTCTCCAGCTCAGCCCCACTCGCCGCTAACCCTCCCTCGCAGCCACCTCGGGCTTGCGCGCGGCGAAGGCGATGCCGAACGGGAAGCCCTCCCACTTGTCCACGAGGCTGTCCATGCCCGTACCCCGCAGGCGCTCCTCGATGGGGATGTCCTCGATGACCTCCAGCTCCAGCCCCGCCCGCCGCAAGGCCGCCAGGTACGCGCCTGTCGGGTGTAGATAGTTGTTGATGGCGTAGTGTACGTCGCCGTGATCGAAGGTCGTGCGCCAGCCGATGAGCAGGCAGAAGTAGTGCAGGTCGGTGATGACCAGCCGCCCGCCGGGTTTCAGGCACGCCGCCATCGCCGCCAGGGCGCTCTCGAGATCGGGGATGTGGCAGAGCACGAGGTTGCAGATGGCCAGGTCGAACGTCTCGCCGGGCGGCAGCGCCTTATCGCCCACGGGCAGCCACGTCACGTCCAGGCCCTGCCCGGCGGACAGGTCGCGGGCCACGGCGAGCATCTGCGGGCAGGGGTCAGCGCCCGTGACGTGCGCACCCCGGGCGGCCAGCCGCAGGGCGTGGCGCCCGGTCCCGCAGCCCACATCCAGCACCCGCAGGCCCGCCACCTCGCCCACCAGCCGGTCGAACACGTCGTACTCCAGAGCCGTCAGGGGGTTGTCGGCCTGGTCGTGGTACGTCTCGGACCAGAGCGCATAGCCGCCGAGTGGGTCTATCTCGACCTCGGTATGGGCGGTCAGCAGTTCGGCCGCTGCGTCGGCCTGGCGGGCGATGAGGCCCTGGCCGATCTCTGCGCGCCCCTGGTCGAGCAGGGCCGCGGCCAGCGCCAACTGCTCGCGCAGCTTCTCCGCCGGCCAGCGGTTCATGTTCCGCCGAGCCGGCGTGAGGAGAGCATTCAGACGGACGGTAAGGCCCTTGAGCAACGAGTGATCCACTGTCAGGCCTCCCCCCCGGCGAACTCGACCGCCAGCTTCACCGTCTCGCCCGGCTGCTCGTCAATGAGCCGGTAGGCGTCGGCCGCCTGGGCGATGGGCACACGGGGCTGCAGCATCCCCTCGACGGTAAGCTGTCCGCGGGCGAACAGCCCCACGATTGTGTCCCGCACGCGGTCCGGGTCCCAGCGCGGGTAGTCGCGGTACGGCACACTCTCCAGCCGTGCCCCGGAGACCATCGTGTGGCGGTTGAAGTGCCACTCCTCACCCAGGCACAGGCCCTGTGCGTCGCCGTGATACCACGCCACCGGGACGATCGTGCCTGCGTAGCGCGTGCCACGGATGGCGTGGTGCAGCGCCGTATGGTTACCGCTGGTCTCCAGCGAGATGTCCACGCCGGCCATGCCCGTGGCCTGGCGGATCTGCAGCCCGGCGTCGCGATCCTCGGCCAGGTCGAGCACCACATCCGCGCCGTACTGGCGGCCAAGCGCCGCCCGGCGCGGCAGCGGCTCGACGGCAACGACGAACGTGGCCCCCGAGAGCTTCGCGAGTTGCACGGTCATCAGGCCGATCGCGCCCAGGCCGAAGACGGCCACCGTTTCGCCCAAGGTGACCTTGGCCTCGCGGATGCCGGTGAAGGCCACCATGGCCGGGTCGAGGCAGACGAGCATCTCGTCCGACAGGCCCTCGGGGGCACGCTGCACGCGGCCCGCCGGAACAGTGTGGCTCTCACGGATGGGCAGGTAGCCAAAGACGCGGTCGCCGACCTGTAGGCTGTCCACCTCGGGCCCCACTCCCGCGACGGTTCCTACCGCCATGTTGCCCAGCGGGCGCACCCCGCCGCCCCCGCCGGCCGGCGCCTCGACGGGCATGAACAGACCACCCTCGCCGTCGAAGCGCTTGCCGGAGAAGGGTGTCTCCCCGCGGTAGAACTGCAGGTCAGTGCCGTGCTTTTCGCTGGCCAGTGTCGTGCGCACGAGCACCTCGCCCGGGCCGGGCTCGCGGTCCTCGTACTCGCGCACTGCGCACTGGCGCAGGCCGGTGGCGACAAGTTCCAGCGGCATGGGTCGCTCCTGTGCTTACATGATCCACACGGGGCTGGACCAGGCCATCTCCCCGTCCTCTTGCAGGACCCGGACGAGGTAGTAGTTGGCGGCCCCGGGCGGGGGCTCATCGCGCAGGTCCAGGTGTAGCGAGCAGTTGAAGCTCCGCTCCGTGTGGATGATCTCGCGCCCGCGCCCGATCTCCACGCTGCGCAGCGGGGCTGTGCCCAGCACGCGCACCTGCAGGTGATGGCCGCCCCGGAAGGCACTGCCCTGGATCACGCTGCCCATGGGCTCGCCATCCACCTCGAACTGCAGGATGATCCGCGCCCCGGTCGTGCCGTAGCAGCGCCGGTTCCACAGGGCCTCCCAGACGGCCTCACGCGTCAGCTTCGGGGCATAGACAGCCACCAGACCGCCGGGATCGGCGCGGCTGACGCGCAGCCAGTCCGTGCTCCCCGGTCGCCCGGCGTGGTCGTCCGACGAGGCGATCAGCCCCAGCAGCCAGCCCCTGGCCAGGGCGTCGGCGGCGTAGTGGCCCGCGTAACTGTGGTGCTGCGCCGGCAGCAGCGGCCGGTGCTCGGACTCGCTCTCCGAGTTGCCCCAGATCGAGTACACCTCACACAGGCGCACGAGGTCGGGGTCGTAGTAGCTGCAGGTCCCGCGAGCGTGCTGGTGCAGCACCATCATCGCCCCGTGCTGCTTCCAGGTGGGCGCATAGTCGGCCATGTCGTGATAGGGCCCACGGTGGATGTCCGTCTCGCGCAGGAGCGGCCCCGCGTCGCCCGGGTAGTACACGCACTTGTCGCCATAGCGCGGCAAGTTGGCGTTGCACGAGTACTCGTAGCCCAGCAGCGTGACGTACTCGCCGGGCGTGTTGAACTGTTGCGTCACCTGCTGGGTCAGCTCCCAGTCCTCGTCAGACATGTACTGGGCATGGTCGGCGATGGCGCAGAAGTCCAGCAGGGCTTCCTCGCGCCCGAAGGCGTAGTAGTCCTCGGGCGCCCCCAGCCCATCTGACAGAATCGTGTGCCCGTGGATGTCGCCCCAGAAGAGCCGCCGCTCCGGCGGGTGCGACAGGCAGATCATCGGGTTCGCCACCATCGGGTGGCGCTCGTCGGCGTCCTTGAACAGGTACTCGCCGGGCACGCCGAGGCTGTCCCGCATGGCCTGGGCCGGATGGGGGCAGGCGTTGCCATGCTCGTCCAGCCCCAGGTAGCGGGTCGTGAACGGCTCGTGGGCTGTCACCAGGGAGGGGCTGACGAATCGCCGCCGGTGCAGCGCCCCGCCGATGACGGTCAAGCGGGGCTGGTCGGCCACGAGCGCATAGCCCGAGAACTTCGCCGCGCGCGTGCCGTCGGCATCGGTGGCCACCGTGAACTCCACCGTCTGCGCAAAGTGCTGGACCACGGCGCCGCCGGCCAAGGGCGAGTGAAGCAGCCGGCCATACACGAACACGATCTGGTCGCCGTCGGTCAGCGGCTGGTCGAGCACCTGCACATAGACCATCCGCCCCCAGCGGGTGACGTAGTAGAACGGCTCGGGGTCGCGCGTGACCGGCGGCTGCAGCGACAGCCGCAGGCGCACGTCCCGGCGGCTGCACGTCGCGGCCACATAGCCATCATCGCCCGGCCACTGGCACTGTGGCGGGGTGAAGCCGTACGGGATCTCGAACCGGACGCTGCCGCCGACGGCGAGGCCCTCGGGGCCGGCGGTGTAGGTCACGGTCCACTGCCCGCGGCGGCCGGCGATGACATCGTCGGCGGGAGAGATGACGGCGGTGCCGTTGGTGGTGCTGATGTCCTCGTTGCGCATGGGTCGCTCCTGAAGGGCGGGTCGCGGTCGGTGACCGCTCCCACAACGGCGCCCGAAGGGTGGGCACTGACCGCCCCCACAACGACGCTGGAAGGGTGGTCAGTGACCGCTCCCACGACGGCGTCGGCAGGGCGGTCACTGATCGCGACTGATCTTGACCTGCGCCGCCTGTGCGAACCGCCCCCGTGCCCAGATGACGAGCTGCCCCGGTTCCTGACCGGTCTGGACCTCGCGCGCGCCGGGGATGCTCACCTGCGCCGGGCCTGTCCAGCCCTTGATGACGAAGGCCGGATTCGTGAGCGTCCCGCCCGGCGGCGGTGTGAGCGTGAACTCGCACATCGCCGCGCTGTCGGCGGCCTGCAGCACATACGCACGCTGCATCGGGTCGTAGGCGGCGCTCACCGCGCCCTGTCCGGCCGCGATGGCGCCGGGCCGG
This sequence comes from bacterium, assembly GCA_021372615.1. Lineage (NCBI taxonomy): Bacteria > bacterium. The sequence continues at coordinate 110,926 of JAJFUB010000034.1, forward strand.
AGCCAGGAGGCGGCCGCCGCGAGAGCGTCGTCATCCCGCGCGGCCACGCCGATCAGCCACACCCAGTCCTTCTCCGTCTCGGTCTCGCGCACCGGGCGATTGACGAGATTGGCCAGGTTGCTGTGCGTGGGACGCCCGAACTGGCGCGGGTCGTCGAGCCATGAGGTCCGCAACCCGCGCGTGACGGGCCAGTGCGGGTAGCTGTTGAACAGGTCGAGCTTGTCCACATAGGGCTTGCCCCAGACCTTGATCTGCTCCGGCGCGTCGGGCGTGACCATGAACGGGCGCGGCCCGGCGCCCACGTTCACCAGCGTGATGACCTCGGGCCAGCCCTCCAGCGAGAAGCCCGGCTTCGGCCAGATCGGCTTCTGGCAGTCGCCCCGCACGCTGTAGAACGTCAGCGCCTGCGGCGCTAGCGCCTGGGAGGCGCGCCGCCCTGGCCGGTTGATGACAATGAACTCCTGGTTTTCGTGCCAGCCGTCCTGATAGAAGCCGCGCAGGAAGCGCGTGCCGACACCGTCGGGATAGAGCGTGAACGTCTCCTCGGCGTGCTCGTCACGGATGATGCGGCCCTGGAAGTCCGTGAGGGCGTAGCGCCAGACGACGACGGCGCGCGCGGGCGTGCTACAGATGATCTCGGCGCGGGAATAGCGGCAGTCGCGGTCCTGCAGCGGCTCGACGCAGTCATCGGCGCCGAAGAAGTACGGCTCAGCCTCGAGCCACTCGTACGTCAGCCACGCCTCGGGCAACGCCCAGCAGGGCACATAGCTCGCCCCGCGCCAGAGCACAAAGCGGGCGGGCGAACCGGGGAAGCTGACGACGACATCGCGCAGGTCGCGCCGGCCCCATAGCTCGTCCCAGGTCCGCTCGCGGTCACCGTCGGCAATGGGCAGCGTGTAGCGCAGGTCGGTCGGTCGCGCGCCAAAGGGGACCGGCGCCGGCGCGTCCACGAAGCGTAGCGTGAGTTCCTGCCGCGCCAGGCTACGCGTATTGGACAACGCCTCGCACGTGAGGCGTAGTGTGGAGCCGGGCGATGCGGCCGCGAGTGGGAGATCGCTCAGGCGGAAGATGAACCTGTCGGCCAGACGCCCCGCGGGCAGAGACCACGACTCACACAGACTGCCGTCGCCCGCGTCACGCAGCTCGATGCACATGGGGTCGGCGTTCGGCCGCGCCACCGCAACCTCCAACGCGAGCGCCGCCTCGCGCGTGACCGACAGCTCCGAAGCCGGGAGCAGCGCGAAGCCTGCGTCCACCGCCGGCACCTGGGGGCTGGCCGTTGCCCCAACCAGCGCCGCAGGAGCCCCACGCCCCAACGACACACTCACCGTAGCACGGGGCTCGGCGCCCTCGTTGAGCACGAGCGCCGTCCGCAGGTCGCGCCGCACCGGCAGCCAGACCGGCCGCATCCGCTGGTTCGGCCCGATCCAGTCGCCGCGCTCCCGCCACAGCGTCTGCAGCGGCGTGGTCAGGGCGAGAGTGAGCGCGGCCCGGCGCGCCTCCGGCCGCCGCGCCTCGATGACACACAAGCGCTCCAACCCGGCCTCGCCCACGCGGAAGAGGTTCTTGGCGTGCAGGGCCAACTCGTAGGCCATGGCCGGCTCGGGATCGTCCCAGTCGCGGGAGCCCTCAGGACGGGCGGTCTCGGACTTGGGCAGCAGATCAATCGGGCGGTTGCCATAGGTATAGGTGGCCGTCTGGGCCAGCCCGGTCCCCATGTCGGCAAGCAACAGGAACATCGCCAGGACGGCGTTGAAGCGGAACACGCACAGAGTCTCCTTGCGAGGTTGTGGGCACGGCGCACCGCTGCAGTGCCGTGGCCGTAGGAGCGCCAGCTTCCAGCTGGCACGCAGGGCACTGACCGACGCAACGGCTGCCAGCTGGAAGCTGGCGCTCCTACGGCTACGGCGATCCGCGACGCCAGGCGGCGCTGCTGAACGGCCAGGCCTCGGGCTCCACGCACAGGCCAGCCTTCACGGGATTCATCTCAGTGTACTCGATGGCTCGCGCCAGGTGCGCCTCGTCGCGGATGAACCGGTCGAAGTAGTCGCGATCCCAGAACTTGCCGCGCCGCCCCAGCAAGCGGTTGGCCTGGTTGGCGCTGTACGACCGCCAGCTGAACACGATGTCGCTGAGGTCGTGCGGGTCCAGCGGCCTCACCAGCGCATGGACATGGTTGGACATGATAGCCCACGCGACGATGTTGTAGCGCGTCCCGTCGAACTGCAGCAGTGTGGCCTGCACCAGCTCGGCTACCCGAGGCTCACGCAGCCTCGTCGGCCCGTGGGCGCCGTCCAGGTGTTCCTCCAGGCGGCGATGTAGCTCCGTCTCGGCGGTGGCTGGGGGGAGCTTTCGCAGCTCCCACCGCAGCCGCTCGATCACGTCGCGTGGCAGGGACCCGTACAGGCGGAAGGTGACCATTTGCACGATCTCGCCGCCGTTCAAGTGTGGCAGATAGCCGCGCGAGTGCCAGCCCCGCGGATCCATCGCGCGTACCCCCTCTTCGAGTGCATCGTGGGCGCCGTGGCCGTAGGAGCGCCAGCTTCCAGCTGGCACGCAGGGCACTGACCGACGCAACGGCTGCCAGCTGGAAGCTGGC
>JAJFUB010000035.1 GCA_021372615.1 bacterium
CAGTGGATACGCGGGGAGAACATGGGGCCGGGCGCGGTGCAGTTCCTCGCCAGTGAAGTCGGCTACACGGATGTCCTGGCCGAGCACGGTTACACCTGCGGGCTGTCGGGGAAGTGGCACATGGGCGACAGCCTCCACCCCCAGCACGGGTTCGGCTTCTGGTATGCCCACCAGCTCGGCGGCGGGCCATACCTCAACGCGCCGATGATCCGCGATGGCGTGCCCTATGAGGAACCGGGCTACGTCACCGATGTCATCACCGATGAGGCGCTGGGCTTCCTGGACCGCCAGGGCAGCGACCCGTTCTGCCTCTATGTGGGCTATACCGCCCCGCACAGCCCGTGGGTAGGCCATCCGCAGGACGTCGTCGACTCGTACGACGACTGCCCCTTTGCCTCCTGCCCCCAGGAGCCGCGCCATCCGGGGGCGGGGCCGCTGACCGACCAGTGCCTCGGCAACCGCGAGATGCTGAAGGGCTACTTCGCGGCGGTCACGGCCATGGACACCAACATCGGGCGTCTCTTGGACTGGGTCGAGGCGCATGACCTGGCGCGCGACACGCTCATCGTCTTCGGCTCGGACAACGGGTTCTCGTGCGGGCACCACGGCTTTTGGGGCAAGGGCAACGGCACCTACCCGCGCAACATGTTCGAGAACTCGGTCAAGGTGCCGTTCATCATGAGCCAGCCCGGTGTGCTCCCCGAGGGGCAGGCGGTATCGAGCCTGGTCAGCGCCTATGACTTCATGCCCACGCTGCTGGACCTGCTGGGCCTGCCGCTGCCCGAGGGCCGCAACCTGCCGGGCCACAGCGTGGCTCCGCTGCTCACCGGCGGCGACGCGGCCCCCCGCGAGCTGGTCTGCGTCTACGATGAGTATGGCCCGGTGCGCATGATCCGCACCGAGGAGTGGAAGTACGTGTACCGGCACGGGTACGGCTACAACGAGCTGTATGATCTCGTGAACGACCCGGACGAGCGGGAGAACCTGGCGAACGTGCCGTCGCAACATGCGCGCATCCGGGAACTGCGCGGGGAGATGGAGGCGTGGTTCGCCCGGCATGTCGAGGCGGACAAGGACGGTCTGAGGGAGCCGGATACCGGCGACTAGGAGTGCGGCTCTGCAGAGCCGCAGGTAGCCGCTAGGCCACCACAGGGAGGGACACCATGTCAGCCGAGAAGAGGCCTTGTCCAAAGTGCGGTGAGAGCAACTACGCGACCGACGCAACGTGCCTGTCGTGCGGAGCGCCGCTGACGGCCGCGGCCGCGCCGCGCGTTCCCCTGCCCCCTCCGCCGGCGCGGGTCTACGCGCCCGCGCCGGCCGCTTCGGGCATTGATGCGCTCATTCCGTCCCGCAACCCGCAGGCCTTGGCGGCGTACTATATCGGCCTGTTCTCGCTGCTGCCCCTCGCCGGTCTGCCGATGGGCATCGCGGCGCTCGTGCTGGGGATCAAGGGGCTGCGCTTGGCCCGGGCCCACCCGGAGGTCCGGGGCACGACACATGCCTGGGTCGGGATCATCTGCGGCGGCTTCTGGGCCCTGGTCAACGTCTTCATCGTGATCGCGATCGTGGCGGCCATCATCACAGACCACTGACCCGCCCGTAGCGCCACCCACACCATGAGCATCTCAGTCATCATCATCAGCTACAACACCTGTGAGCTGATGCGCAACTGCCTGGCCTCCCTGGCGGCGCATCCGCCCTCCTGTGACCACCGGATCGTCGTCGTGGACAATGCCTCGGCCGACGACACCGTCGCCATGGTCAGGCGCGAGTTCCCGTACGTACAGGTGATCGCCAACGACGCCAACGTGGGCTATGCCGCGGCGATCAACCAGGGGCTGCGCGAGGACGAAGCGAGCGACGTGCTCATCCTCAACAGCGACATCGAGGTCCGCGAGAGGACGGTGGACCGGCTGCTGGCCTTCATGGCCGACACGCCACAGGCGGGGATGTGCGGCCCGCAGCTCATTCTGCCGGACGGCCGGCCGCAGCAGACCTGGCGGCGAGGCTTTACGCTGGGGCAGTTCGCCTGCCAGCAACTCCTGTTGGACAAGCTGTCGCGTGGGCGCGGACGTCCCGGAGGCGCCGTGGACGGTGCCGCACCGCGCTCGGTCGAGCATCTGGACGGCGCGGCGCTGCTGGTGCGCCGCGAGGCGATTGCCGCCGTCGGTCCCATGGATGAGGGCTACTGGATGTACTGCGAGGACAGCGACTGGGCACTGCGCTTTCGCCGCGCCGGGTGGGAGCTGTACTACGTGCCCGAGGCGATCATGCTGCACCACCACGGCGCCAGCTCGCGCCAGTGTCGTGCGGAGATGATCGCCTCGTACAACCGGGCCGCGGCGCGGTACTTCCGGCTGCACGAGGGGGCGTTGGCCGGAGGCATCGCGCGGGTCCTCGGGCTCACGGGCACGTCCCTGCGCCTGTGTGGAGCGCTGCTGGGCAGCATCCTCACGCTGGGGCTGGTGCGACCGTTGGTGCAGCGCACGACGCTGTTCGCGCGGGCGCTGGACCTGCAGGTGCGCCGCCGCTGACGGCGCCCCGACGCCCCTCACGCCACCTTGCGGTCTGCCGACACGGCCACCACCCTCGGCCGTCGTCCCCGGCCATGGCCGGGCCGGGCTACACCCGATCGCCCCGCGGCCGTTACCCCCTCCAGGTAGTCGCAAGTGTCGCGCAGAAGCGCGAGGTTGAGGCGGATGGCGTCCCGCGCCGTCAACCAGGCGCGCTCGGCCTGCCGCTCAAGGTCCGCGCACTCGGGGTCTGCGACTGGAGGCTTGCGGTGCAGGGCCTCCCGATGGGTCTCCAGGGCCCGGCCCAGCGCCTCGCGCAGGTGGCGCCGCAGGTCATCCACGCGCCGGGCTTCGTGAGCCATGATCGCCGCGCGGTGCTCCTGTGCGAGGGCCTGCAGTGCCTCCCAGGCCGCCGCATCTTGCCTCAACGCCGTCGCGTATGCCTCGTTCACCTGTGTTGCCTCCTCGAACGTGGACCCGGCTGCACCGCCCGAAGCCTCTGCCCCTGGCGAGCCCGCGGCGCGCGGCCCGTCACTGTAGTTGACACATCGGCAGATGCGCGATGGTCTTGAGGCGACGTGCTTGTCCTGGAGGGATGGACGGCGTGGGAGGGAAGTGTCGGGCAGGGACGGCCAGAACGGCGGACGGCCCCCACACTGCACCACAGGAGACCCCTGCCATGTCACGCCAGGCTATCGCGCCGCTTCTCATGCTGCTGGCCGTGTGCACCGCCGGGGCGCAGACGACCCCGAACTTGGTCCGCAACCCCGGCTTCGAGCAAGTGCAGGGCGGCTTGCCGAGCGCCTGGACACTCACCGGAGCAGCGACCCTCGACAACGCCCAGTTCTACGTCGGTGCGATGGGGCTGAGGCTGCAGCAGGCCGCCCCGGGCACCACGACCGCGACCCAGGTGGTCCAGTGCGGCCAGCAGGAGTACGTGGCCTGGACGTGGGTGCGGACAGAGAAAGTGGTCGGGACTGGCGCGCGCCTGCGGCTCCTGGGCCAGACGGGGCAGGTGGTCGCCGAGACCAGGCCCCTGACCGGCGACAACGCCTGGACGCGCCTCGTCCTGCCCTTCAATCCCGGCAACAACGGCAAGGTCACGGTGGAGCTGGCCCTGGCGCAGGCCGGTGGCAGCGCGTGGTTCGACGACGTGATGGTTACGGACGCGACCTCGGCCAAGCCCCTGCTCACAGCCGTAGAGCAGGGCCCGCAGCGGGAGAACCTCGCCCTCGGCAAGCCCTACGAGCTGTCGCCGCCGCCGAACTACGAGTACTGCACCGACCCGGACGACACCAGGCAGCTAACCGACGGGCAGTACACGGTGGGGTACTTCTGGACGCAGAAGAGCACCGTGGGATGGTACCTCTACAGCCCCCAGATCACCATTGACCTGGGCCGCGTGCAGCCCATCTCGGGGATCATGGTCAACTGCCCCGGCGGCGGCGCGGCCGGGGTGCAGTTCCCCGGTGAGATCACCTACCTCGTCAGCGACGACAATGACCGCTTCTACGAAGTGGCCCACCTGACTCCCAAGGGCCTCAAGCAGGACGGCAAGAGCTGGTATGTCCACAAGTTCCTGGCCGGTGGCCTCCAGACCCGTGGCCGCTATGTAATGGTGCGCCTCACGGCGACCGGCTCCACCGTGTTCAGTGACGAGGTCGAGGTGTACAAGGGCGACTTCGACCCCGCGCTGGCCCGGTTCGAGGGCCCGGCGCGCAGCCGGGTAGAGATGGCCTTCGCGCAGTACTCCCTCTCCCCCACGACCTACACGCGCGGCCACTTCCCCGAGACGCCGCATGTGAAGTGGGCGACGCCGCTGGCGGGCGGCGCCATCAAGTCCATCGTGATGTGCTACAGCGACGACATGCGCGATGTCTGCGAGCTGGCGCAGCGACTGGACCTGGACTACGTGCCGGTGTCGCACTACTCGTACTACCGGGCCACGCCGCTGGGGACGCTGATGCAGGAGCAGGTCGAGCAGGCCCTGCCCGCGGTCGAGGTGATGGTCGTCGGGGGCTTCCGCTGGGACGCGATGCCGAAGGCGCTGCTCGAGCAGATCCGGACGCGGGTGCGGGACGGCATGGGGTTGGTGCTGGTCAACAGCGCGGCGCCGTTTGTCAAGCCGGTGGAGGAGTTCTGGACCCAGACGCCGCTCACGGGCGATCAGGGCCTCACCGACCTGGTGCCGATGGCGCTGATCCCCGCCTACCACAAGCCCGCCAAGTCGCACTTCCGCCTGGCGCAGTATGGCCAGGGACGGGTGGCGCTGGTGGACCCCGGGGCCTACACGGCCTCCGCGCACTCGCTCACCCCGTCCTGGGGGCTGGAAGCGCTAGACGATGATGCCAACTCGCCGCTGGAGTACCAGTGGGCGGCGCTGTGCAAGACCATCCTGTGGGCTGCGGGGCGGAACGACCGCAAGCTCGAACAGATCGCCGCGACGCCCGAGAAGCTGAGCGTCAGGGTCGTACCGCTGTCCGCTCCGGCGAAGCTCGAGGTGGTGGTGCGAGACGTGTTCTTCAACCCTCTGCGCACCGAGACGCGCGACGTGCCGGCAGCAGGTCTCGTGGCCGAGATACCCGTCCCGGCCGACACCAACGGGGCGCACGGAGTGGACGTGTGGCTGCGCGACGTGGCGGGCAAGGTCATGGACTTCGGCTCGACCAGCTATGCCACGGACAACGGGGCGCGAATTGATGGCGTGACCCTCGACCAGCCGGTGTATGCCCCGCAGGCGCCGATCAGGGCCACGGTCAAGCTCAGCGGTGATGGTCAAGGCCTGGCCCTGCGCACGGAACTCGTGGATACCTATGGCCGCAAGCTGGCCTCCCCCCCGGCGACCCCGGTAACCGGACCGGAGACGGTGCTAACGCTGCCGGGCTGCACGCCGCTGACGCTCGAAGCTGACTTGTTCGTGTCCCTGGTGCAGGGCGAGAGGACGCTCGGTCGGCGTCTGGAGCGCGTCTGGCTGGACCTGCCGGAGCGGGATGACTACACCTTCATGGCGTGGTACTCGTGGGAGTTCCAGCCGACAGCCTACTACGGAGACCAGCTCCTGCGGGACATCGGGCTCGATGGGTATGTGTCCCTGCCGGGCACATGGCGCGCTCGCAACGCGGCTTACGGTAACCTGCGTCACGGGCCGGAGAACGTGTCGCGGGTGGCGCCGGAGAACCCTCCGGGCGACGAGAGCCGGGTGCGTGTGCCGTGTCTCACCGACCCCGCCTTCCGCGCCAAGACCGCCGAGCGCATCGAGAAGCTGGCGGCCGAGGCGCGCCCCTATGGGGTCACGGAGTGGTCACTGGGCGACGAGTCCACGCTGGGGGCGTGGCGCGACTACTGCACCTCCCCCACCTGCCTGGCGGCGTTCCGCGAGTACCTCAAGCAGCAGTACCCCTCGCTGGACGCGCTGAACGCGAGTTGGGGCGCCCGCTTCGCCTCGTGGGACGCCGTGGAGCCTGCCCGGCTCACCGATGTGCAGGGCAAGCCGAACCTGGGCGCCTGGCTCGACCATCGGCGCTACATGGAGAGCCTGTTCGCCGAGTACCACGACTGGTGCAAGGGGCTGATCACGAAGCACATCCCCGCCGCGAGGGTGGGCATCTCGGGCACGCCGGGGGTGAACTCGTTCAGCGGGCACGACTGGTGGAAGCTGATGCAGGGGCCGATCACCCATCTGTCCAGCTACGGCGGCATCCAGCGGCAGATGCAGCGCTCGTTCGCTCGGCCCGGGACCTTCGTGTCCAGTTTCCTGGGCTACGACTACAAGGACAACGACGAGCAGAGGACCCGGTATGGACCATGGGACCTGGTGTTCCACGGGAGCAACGGCGTGAACTACTACACGCTGGTGAGCGACACGCTCAACTGCCCACTCATACGCCCGGACATGACGCTGACCCACAAGGCGCCCTTCACGTTCGAGGAGATACGGCAACTGAAGGATGGCTTCGGGCGGCTGTTCATGTGCGCCCGGTATGCCCACGACGGCATCGCCATCCACTACTCGCCCGCGAGCGTGCATGCCGCCACAGCCACGGGGCTGTTCGACAGCCGTGACCGCATGCGCCGGTTTGACAACAACCTTGCGAACCTGGGGATGATCCTGGGCCAGCTCCACCTGCAGTACAACTTCGTGCACGAGGAGCAGATGGTGCAGGGGGAACTGAAGAAGTACAAGGTGCTGATCCTGCCGTGGTCGTCAGCAGTCAGCGAGCGGGAGGCAGCGTCGATTCGGAGCTTCGTGCAACAGGGCGGGACGGTGATCGCCGACAGCTACTGCGGCGTGCGCGACGTCCATGGCCGACCGCAGGCGATGCTCGACGACCTGTTCGGGGTCAAGCAGCCGCTGGCCCCACCTGAGCTGGTGGCCCGGCCGCTACAGGTGAGCCGCCAGGGCATTACCGCGGCGTGGCCGGGGACCGTAACAGTGGCCTCAGGCAGCCCTGACCTGCAGGTGACCACAGGCACGGCGCTGGCGACGGTGGGCGACAAGCCGGCGATCATTGCCAACCGTGTGGGCAAGGGCCGGACGATCTTCCTGAATGCCAGTTTGAACACGTACGCCGAGGTGTCGGCCGGGGGTGTGGGTGGCGAGACGCAGGAGGAGGAGATCAGCGCGGAGACGCTGACGGCGCCCCTCCGAGGGTTGATGCGCAGCGTCCTGGCGCTGGCTGGCGTCCAGGCTCCGGTGCAGGTCGCTGCCCCGGACAACCAGGATGCCCAGGTGGAGGTCTCGCGGCTGAACCTGGGGCAGGGGCAACTCCTGGGCGTGGTGCGGTCCATCACCCAGGGCCCGGTCAACCGCCAGGACAAGCTGGCCTGCACGCTGACGCTACCCGCCCCGCAGTTCGTCTACGAAGCGCGCTCGGGACGCGCGTTGGGCAAGGTGGCGCGCATCGGCGACGCGCTGGAGCGAGGCCTGGCGCGGGTCTATGTACTGCTTCCATACGCGGTCAGCAAGGTGACAGTGGTCGGCCCCGCAACCGTCCGCAGGGGCCAGCCGCTCGCCCTGAGGCTGTCGGTGCTGGCTGCGGGGAAGGCCAGGCCGGGGACGCACGTGCTGCATGTGAGCCTGGCAGGGCCTGACGGCCGGGAGCGGAGGTACTACGCTCAGAACGTCGTGGCCCAAAGCGGGCAGGCTGCGGCGGCTGTCCCCCTGGCGCTCAATGACGCAACTGGGAAGTGGACGGTCACCGCAACGGACATGTCCACCCGGGTCGTGGGCGCCATGGTCGTGACGGTGCGGTAGCCCGACGAGAGAACGCTGACCGGACGAGGGCCTGCGCCCTCGCCCGGTGGGTGTTCGTTCAGTTCCCGGGTCGGTTCAGTCGCCGGCAAGGGCGACGCTGACAATCCGCTCGACCAGGCGGATGCACTCGGCCTCGGCCACGTAGACATCCCCACCAGGGCTCACCGCGATGCCCAGATCATCGGCGAACTCGGCGGTGTCACCGCGTCCGTCTTCCCGCCCCGACGAGCCGGTGCCGGCCACTGTGCGCACGACGCCAGTCGGGCTAACGCGCCGGATGCGGTAGTTGTAGCGATCGGCCACGAAGAGGTAGCCGTCCGGTCCCGCCGCGACAGCCCATGGGCAGTAGAAGCGCGCGGCAGTGCCTGAGCTGTCTACATAGCCGCTCGTGTTCGTCCCCGCCAGCGTCGTCACGACGCCGTCGGGCGTGACCTTGCGGATACAATGGTTGTAGGTATCCGCCACATACGCGGTGCCATCGGGGCCGACCGTGATGCCGCGCGGGTCGGTGAACTGGGCGGAAGAGCCGGTGGCGTCCACGTAGCCGCTGGCGCCGGAGGTGGAGCCCGCCAGCAGGCCTACCTGCCAGTTCGTGGCGACCATCGGGTCACCGCCGGTATAGCGCAGTGTGCGCACCCGGCTGCCACCGGCGCGCTCGCATATGTAGACGATGCCGCCAGGTCCGACCGCCACGGCTCCGGGGGCAGCAAACTGGGCGACATTCCCGCTGCCGTTGTTGTAGCCCGAGGTACCGTCGCCGGCAATCGTCGCCACCTGGTAGAAGGCCGGGTTCCACGGTTCCCAGGGCAGCGCCGCCGTCCAGCCCGTCTGGGGGCTACGGATCAGCCGCACCCGGTCGTTGTCCAGATCTGTGACCACCAGGAAGGTCGTGTCCGTACCGGCTGGCAGGGAGCCGGAGGTCGAGAGGATGCCATCAGGAACGACGGCAACGCCGCATGGGTAGCTGAGCTGCGCCACGTTGCCCAGGCCGTTGACGTGCCCGGCAGTGCCCAGGCTCCCGGCGACCGTGGTCACGCGGCCGCCCGGCTCGATCCGTCGGATGGCGTTGTTGTCGGCGTCGGCGGCGTACGCCACCCCGTCGCTGTCCACGGTGAGACCGACAAGGAGCCGGAAGCGTGCGTTGGCCCCCATGCCGTCCACGAAGCCGTTCTGACCCGTCGTGGAGCCGGCCAGAGTACGGACCGACACCTGCGGCGAGCCCTTGCCGCCGCTGCTGTCCTTGTTCACCGCCTCGGGCGGCGAGTACGGGTCCGTCGCCGCCGCCACCGTCACCGTGAACTCGAAGGCGCTGACCCCCGCAGGCACCGCGAAGGTCCATTTCACCGGCTCACTCGTCGCCCCCGCCGCCAGGTCCGGGCACGCCAGGTACGGCCGCGGATCGCCCCCGGACCACGGCACCATCCCCGCCGCGTTCGCCAGCACCACCGGCTCGCTCGGCGCCGCACCCACCTCGCCCAGAGGGAAGTACCCGCCGGCGGGCACCACCCGGCGGATACTGCTGTTTCCGTTATCGGCCAGGTACAGCGTCCCGCTGCTCGCCGCCGCCACCAGACGCGGCGTATGGAACCGCGCCACGTCCCCGGTACCGTCCGTCGACCCGGCGACCCCGTTCTGGCCCGCCAGCGTCTGCACGATCCAGTTCGACGAACTCCCGATCGCCGCACCCTCGCGCAGCCGCAACTGCCGCAGCGTCCGCGCGTTCATGTCCGCCACCACCAGCGACACCCCTCGACCCCGGTCCGGCAGCGCCGCCACACCGTACAGCGAGTTGAAGGTCGCCACGTTCCCATAGCCGTCCGTCGCGCCGCCACTGCCCGACCCCGCGGCCGTCGTCACCTGACCCGTCGGCCGCACCACCCGCACCCGGTAGTTGCCCGCATCCGCCACGTACACGTTCCCGTCCTCATCCACCGCCACGCCCCGTGGACCGTTGAACGACGCCGCCGTCCCATTCCCCTCCGCGAACCCCGCCGCACCCGACCCCGCCAGCGTCGTCACCAGGTAGTGCGACGGCAGTGTCCCGTCGCCGCTACTCAGCGCGATCCGCCGCACCCGGTGGCCCCCCTGCTCCGCCACGTAGATCACGCCAGCGGCATCCACCGCCACCCCCGCCGGACGGCTGAACGTCGCCGTGCTCCCCGTGCCGTTGGTGCCGCCCTCCACCCCCGTCCCCGCCACCAGCGACGCCACCCCAGCCAGCGTCACCCGCCGAATGCGGTGCCGCGTGTAGTCCGCCACAATCAGCGACCCGTCCACCGGGTTCTGCGCGATGCCCGTGGGGTTGTCGAACCGGGCCGCCGTCCCCAGGCCATCCACATACCCCGCCACGCCGTCGCCGGCCAGCACCGACACCGCCCCGCCCTGCACCTTCAGCACCTGGTTCCCACCCGTCACGTACACCGCCCCGTCGCTGGCTGCCGCCACTCCCGAGGGGCCACTGCCCAGCGCGGCCAGAGACGACACGTTCACCAGGCTCCGAATGTCCCCCAGCGCGATCGAGTTCGTGATCTCG
>JAJFUB010000036.1 GCA_021372615.1 bacterium
GTGGCCGTAGGAGCGCCAGCTTCCAGCTGGCACGCAGGGCACTGACCGACGCAACGGCTGCCAGCTGGAAGCTGGCGCTCCTACGGCCACGGCGCACCTACCGCAACGACCTTCGTAGCTACAGCCTGACCACCACCGTCCCCTTCGCCTCCAGGGGCACCGTCCGCTCCGCCTGTGCCGGCTGTAGCTTCAGCGCCGCCGTGTCCAGCTTCAGCTTCGCCTCCACCGCCACGTCCGTCGGGTTGTGCAGGACGAGGATCTTGCCGTAGCGCTCGACGCGCACGGTGCTCGGCGTCGCTGTGGCGTACGTGATCGGCTCCCAGCCGGCCTGGGCCAGGTCGCTGAACTGCCGGGCGAACTGCGCCATGTATTCCGGCTTGTTGCCGTGGCCGGGGAAGATGCCGTGGAGCTGGTTGCGCTGCAGTTGCCAGTCGTCCACGGGCTTGTAGGGCAGGTCGGTGCACAGCTTCGTGCGGGCAATGGCGCGGATGAAGTCCGGGTCGCCGAACAGCGGGGCCTCGGCGCCGAAGATGTCCAGGTACGGCGCGGCGAAGGTCAACCACGCCGGGGTCGTGCTCGTGCCCCACGAGCAGTTCGCCATCAGCACCAGCTTGCGGCCGTGCATCCGCTTCGCCAGGTCGCGCACCCACTCGACCGAGGCGGTGAACATGGCGATGACGGGCACGTGCTCGGTGGCCGAGAACGTCAGCGGCGTGTCCACGTACTGGAAGTGCTCGCGGCGGAAGTTGGCGCGGCTGAGCTGGCCGTAGCCGCCAAACGAGTCCAGGGCGAGGCCATCATAGTGGCAGCCCGCCGCCGCCATCTCCTGCAGGCCGGTCTCCAGGAACACCTCGCGGCAGAACCAGCCCTTGCCCTGCGGGATGTCGGGGTCGAGGCTGCAGGGGAAGATCACCCCCAGCTTGCTCTCACCCATCCACGGGTACTTGCCCATCCCCAGCGACGGCGTGCCGTCAGCGCCGTAGCTCACCGAGTTGAGCGTCGCCTGCGACACCACGCGCATGGCCTCGCGCGCGGAGTGCTCCCGCACCCACTTGCCCGGCACGTACGAATGCGCGTAGCTGAGCTTCTCGTACTTCGCCAGCTCCGCCTCATCGCCCGCCGCCACCTTGCGCAGGCGTTCCAGCGCCACCTCACGCGAGGGCAGCTCCGTGTAGTCGCCCATCGTCTGCTGGTACAGCTCGGGCTCGATGTACTGCAGGGCCATCATGCCATTGGCGTTGTCCCACTTGATCGCCTCCGCCCCACCGGGCCCCCAGTGGCAGCGGAAGCCGGCTTCCTTCGCCCCGGCCATCTTCTGCATCTCCCCCCACACGAACCAGCCGCCCTGCTTGTCGGCCGGGACGCGGTTGGTGAAGAACTCGGGACAGAAGGCGTAGTAGCGCTGCAGGGCCGAGCGGAAGCCCCACTGCGGGTCGTGCTGGTAGACGAGGACGCGGAATGGCGCCTCGGACAGCGATTTGCCCTTGATGGTCTTCTGCGGCACGAGGCCGAAGTCGAGGGCCAGGTAGAACAGTTGCAGCTTCGGGCTGTAGCCGATGCGGTGCACGACCGGCTCGTCCATGCGCACCGCCAGCGACAGCCCGGCCTTGCCCGGCAGCGTGACCGCCCCGAGCGGGTACTTGGAGTGCAGCCCGTTGAGGCCGAACTGCATGCCGCGCTCCAGGTACGCAAACTCGCCCTCCGCGTCGGCGACGGTGCGCGCGGTAGCGGCGCTATCCCACCACTGCCAGGCCCCCGCGCCCACGGGCAGCGCCAGGTAGACCGTCACCGCGCGATCGGCGCCGCGGAGGTCGGCGACCTTGCCCGTCACTTCCAGGTACTGGCCGGCGTCACGGTAGGTTGCGTCCACTGCCAGGCCCAGCTTAGCCAGCTTCGCCACCTGGCGCACGTCCCGGCCGCCAGGGCCAGTCTTGCTGATCGTGCCCCTGACCAGTGCCGGCGGGTCATCCAGCGTGACATCCCGCACGAGCAGCCCCGCCGGGCTCTTGCCGGCGGCACTCACCGTCACGCCCCCCTGCTCGACCCGGCGGATGACGCCCTGGCCGTCGAGGCTCAGCCGCAGGCCCTTGGCTGTCCCCACGGTCGCGCCCCCGGCGCCGGCTGCGGGCAGGGGCGCGAAGGACTTGGCGCCGTAGATCTCCGTGTCGAAGGCGACGGCCTGATCACCGACGCCCTCCACCTGCAACTGCGCAAACTCCCAGGTGAACGTGGCGCCGGCGGGCGCGGGCTCTTCGTACAGGTACAGGTCCACCTGCTTGATCGCCGTGCGCCGGGTGCTGATGAGCCAGTCGGTCGTGTCCACCCACCGCCCCACGGGCACGTTGTGCTCGAAGCCTTGCTGCCACATCGGGTGGCCGGCCATCTCCTCGTGGCGGTACTTGTCGTCATAGATGACGATCGCCATGCGGCGGGCACTGACGGTGGTGTCCTGGGTGTTCACGCGCACTCTCATGCGCAAGCGGGTGTACTTGGTCCAGTCCAGCGGGTCCTGGAACTCCACCCGCAGCTTGGGGTAGTCCTCTTTGCCGCCATCGGCGGTGATGCTGACACCCAGCGGCGCGTCCGGGCCGGGCTGAAGCGTCATCTTGGTCCCGCCCCCGTCGGTGTTGGCCGTCCAGGTCTGGCCGGGGGGCAGCAGGTTGACGACGTCACCGGCCTCCGCGAAGCCGAAGGTGCAGGCGATGAGTGCGGTCGCGATGGCGATGAAGCGCATGATCTTCCTCCATGGTGAGGCTTGGCAATGATGCCGGGGAGAGGCAAACGGCGTCCTCACCCCTGCCCCTCTCCCGCGCGCCGGAGAGGGAGTGTCGAACGTCGCTTTGTGGCTTCGAAGCCGCGAAGTGGACGAACGGTTCCCCTCTCCGGAGCGAAGCGAGGGAGAGGGGTAGGGGTGAGGACGCCGTTCACCGTTCGACCTCTTCCCGCGCGATTTCCGCCCAGCGGTCGAAGCGCCACGGCTGGTGCTGGCATGTGTGCGTGTCCTTCATCACGATGTCGAGCGCGCAGCCGTTGGCGCGGCAGATGTCAATCGTCTCGCGGATGTCCTGCCGCGCCCAGTCTTCGTCGAAGTCCACCCCGGCCAATACCGCCGGGTTGGGCTTCCAGTTGAAGATGATCTGGTCGCCGAGCTGCTCGGCGCTCATCGCCTTGTCGGCCCAGGGGCTGATCGAGACGCGACGCAGGCGTGGGATATGGCGCTTGAGGATGTCCAGCTTACGGTGCAGCGGCTCACAGCAGCCGTAGATGTTCAGGCCGAAGCGCTGGGCAATGGGGGCCTCGTACTGGAGCACGAACTCCTCGTGCATGGCCGGCGAGACCTCGGACATGATCTGGGCGGTGCAAAAGCCCCACAGGTCCTGCCAGCGCACCGTGCCGGCGAAGTCCGGCTGCGGCAACTGATCGCTCCAGCCCCACGAGCCCGAGCCCACGTAGTCGTTGGCGTTGTTGACGCCCAGGATGCCCTGGTCCAGCATCGATTCGGTCCGCGCCAGGTGCCCCTCCATGAGTGTGCGCATCCCGTCATGCACGAACTGCGGGTCGTCGCTCATATCCATGAAGGTCTGCGTGATCCCCCGCAGGCGCGTCCACTCGTCCATCAGGGCGTAGCCTCCGGCCGGGTTGTGGAAGTAGACGTTGAAAATGTCGCCGAAGAGGTCGTGGAGGAATACCATCGCCTGCCCGAAAGTCTCCGGGTCCAGGCTCACGGTGGGTCGGGTCATACGGTCGAGGTCTGCCCGCGTCTTGATTGGCGCGTCCCACTTGTACGCCCCGCGCGCCTCCTCCGGCCGGATGATCGTCTCGCCCACGCCCCAGCCGGTGCCGCACAGCGACGTGCGGAAGGTGTAGTCGGCGTCGCACACGGTGTCGTCGTGGAAGTGCTCCTGGGCGTAGAGCCGCTGGCGCAGGGCGCGCTCGACGCCGCGGGCATCGTCGTCCTGGCACTGCAGCGAGGCCTCCGGCACCAGCTCGATCCACGAGCCCTCGGGCGAGATGAAGATGAGGGGGCGGATCGGCTGCAGGCGGTTCTGGGCCCGCCACAGCGCCCGGCGCTCGTCCTGGATGGGGTCGGCCGCGACCTCGGCCACACGCTGGGCCAGGTCGCGGAGGAGGGTGCGGTCGGTGGGGGTCATGTTGGGCCTCCGTCCGGGGACTTGGTTACACGGGGAAGAGGACGACCCACCCAGGAATCTGAGAGATGCAGCCCTCCATTGCCTGTCCCTGACCTATTGGTCGCCGAACGGATCCTCATCCTTGTCCATCGGGCCGTAGTCGTTCGGAGGCACAGGCAATGGTCGCTCCTTCACGGATCCGCGCAGGTCTTGTAGCACATCTTCGATGAATTCCCGTGTCTCAGCGGAGGATGCTAGGCTGTACAAGTTCTCCAACACTCGCCACTCGTCATTATCCTCGGGCTCGACGGAGTACCTGCGCTCGTCTCCGTCTCTGCTCCGCCGCTTCACGTAGAGGGCCTCGCGTGAGTAGAGATCGCCGTTATCATTGAACCGCTGTTCCATCGATATCTCGAACACGAGGACACCATTCGGGACGCTCACTGAGGCGACGTAGGTCTCCTCTGACGCCGCGGACTCCCACCTCAGCCTTCTGTCCTCCGTCATAGCCAACAACGTCGTTAACAACTCGCAGACAACGCTAGCCATAGCTAGTCTCCTATCGTCACTGGCCGCTTCTTGAGGTTACCCACCTGCCCCGCGAGATGCTGCATTGCTTGCCTCGCTGCCCTGTGGACCTTTCCGGTTCTGGCTCTTGAGTTCTTCCCCGCAGTCTCCTTGAGTGCCAGACACTCGTCGCACACGGAATCAAGCAACTCAGCCACGATGGCAAGGTGGGCTTCGTCGACTAGGCCGATTTGACTGTACTGAGCCTCAATCTCGGTCACGAATCTCAGCGTCTGCCGAGCATGTTCAAGAGCTCGGTCCCACTCCGACGCCTCTAGGCTTCTTAGCAACTCATCTCCCCAACGATCAACCAGCGCCAAGTCCTCAAGCGCCGACCTTCGGTTCGCTGCTCTAGTCGCTTCCTGGGCCGCGGTCTCGGCGTCGGTCGCCTTTATCTTGGCGTCCTTGGCTGCCCGCGCCGCGCTGATCGCAAAGCAGAGACCAGCAATCGTGACCCCTAGCCCAACCAGTCCTACGATCAGACCCCAGGTGTTCGTATCGTGGAAATCCATCAGTAGCTTCCGCCCACCGTCCAGCCATAGCAGGACTACTGCGTGCGACTCCTGTACAGGCTGCGAGTGACAGCTGACCTTCTGCTATTCCTTCTCCAGCACCTTCCCGGCCGCCAGGACCATCCGCTGGATGTTGCCCTGGGCGTCGAGGGCGAGCAGGGCGCAGCGGGCGTCCGATCTGTAGCCGCCGAAGTGGCACATCCCCGCGCCGGCGTCGGCGTACAGGTACACATGGTGGCTGCCGTCGGCGAAGATGATGTCGGCCGCCGAGGCGCTCGCCGGCTGGCCCTGGTCGGTCGTGACGGGCAGTGACTTCACTGCCTGGACCGGGCTGGCCTGCCCGGCGGGCGTGGGGTACACGACGTACGTCACGCGCGACGGGCCGCTCGTCTTCCACTCGTACAGCGCTGTGGGCACCGGGCGCCACGGGCCGTTGGCCCAGCCCTGCACCGGCTCCTCCTCCAGGCCTTTCACGACGCGGAGGCTCAGGCCCTCGCGCGGCGCCGCCGTGATCTGCACAGCGGCGTCCGTCGTGGGCGTGGCCACGGTCAGGCCGTTCACCGTGGCCTCATCGGCGGCGAAGTGGAACAGGCTCTCGACCTGGTGCTCCTTGCCATCGGTGGGGGTGAGCACATCGGTGATGATCCAGTAGCTGGGCTTGACGAACAGGATGCTGCGGCGGTGGGTGGCCGGGACGGTCACCTGCTTGCGGTCGCCGTAGCCGAAGTCGTAGGTGCCCTCGACGAAGTCCCACTGGTCGCTCGTCAGCCAGAGGTTGTCCAGGGGCTGGAAGGGGTAAGGCAGCACCCAGGTCTGCCGCTCACCGCCGTTGCGTTGGTCGAGGCCGTCCACACGGATCGTGTTGTGGCCTCGCGTCGAGAGCACATAGCGCCGCCAGCGGGAGCGGTCGTACATGTAGACCCCGCCCTCGGTCAGCACCGTCTTGCCGTAGGCATAGGCCTGGAAGCCCAGCTTGTCCTCATGCTGGTGGCCGCTGCCCCACGGGCCGGCGTCGAAGTGCAGCAGCAGGTCCTGCGGCCTCCAACCGGTGCGCATGACATAGTGACCGCTATAGGGGAAGGCGACGGAGTCATCCGCGGGCGACTTGCCCTCCTGGCCCTTGGTGGCGCCCCACTTGAAGTCCGCGCGCTCCGGGTAGTACTCCGCCGCCTGCTCCAGCAGCTTCTGCGGGTTGCTGGACCACGAGTCATTGAACCCGAAGACCTGCCGGTCCGGCCGCATCGCGTAGAGCTGGTAGTTGTACATGCACTCCAGTCGCCGCTTGTAGTCCGCCGGCACCTCGTCCATCAGGTTGTTCAGCTTCGTCAGCTTCAGCACGTTGGAGAACTCGTCCACCACCCAGTTGTTGTAGCCCAGCGCCAACTCGACTTCCATCCCGTCGGGATAGACTTCCTTGTCCAGTTGGCCGTACAGGCGCTCGATGGCGATCTTCCGCCACTCCGGGGCGCGCTGGAACTCGGGGAACAGCATGCCGATGGTCAGCACGCCCATGGATTCGCAGGTGAGCCAGTTGGCGCCGGTGGGGTTCTTGACCAGGTGCTCGGCGTGCTCGTACTCGGACTTCAGGATCTTCACGAGCACCTCGGGGGTGAAGGCCGGGCTGTCGAGGCACTTGAAGAGCGCATCGGGCCACGAGCTGCTGGCGCGGATGCCGGTGTTCAGCGTCTCCCAGGCGTGGTGGTAGGGCGAGTTGCCCGACTGCCACAGCAGCACCGGACAGTCCTCGATCCACGCCACCCACTGGTTCGCCAGCTCCTGGGCGTACTTGTTGTCCCCGGTGTTCCAGTACGCGTCCACGAGGGGCTTGAAGTGGAAGTGGCGGTTGAACTGCGCGTTCCACTCGATGGTGGCGCTCTCGCCCTCGGTCATGGCGTTGTACGACCAGTCTATGCGCCCCTCGGGCTTGTAGGTGCCCTTGATGAAGGTGAACTCGTGCTTCATGATCTTCTCGGCGTTGCCCGTGCCATACTTCGGGTTCGGCGCGGGGCGCTCCCAGGTGTTCGTGAACCACTTGGGCTCGCGTCGCTGGCGCAGATGCGCCGCCAGCGCGACCGCCGCCGCGGCATAATCGTGCTTGTCCACGGCGGCCTTCACCGCCGCCAGGTCAGGGCGCTGCAGATCGAGCGCCTGGTAGAACTCCTCGTCCGTCATGCGTGGGCCGCTGCCGATGTCCGACACCGCAATCACCTTCAGGTCATCGAGAATGACGACATCCGCCGGGTCGATGGTCACAGCGGGGTCCCAGGCGGCGTGCAACTGCACTTGGTCAATCTGCTGCCAGCCCAGCGGCGAGCGCGCCTTGCCGACCTCCGCGCACGGGACGACATAATGCCGCCAACCGGTGAAGTCGAGCCGGAGCGTCAGGCTGTAGTAGTCCGGCCCCTCCTTGGTCTTGTCCTCGGAGGAGAGGATAACCCATACGCGCGAGCCGGAGGCCTGGGCACTGTGCAGCCAGAAGGAGAGGGCGTTGCCGCCCGACCAGTCATGGGGGATCTGGTTCGTCTGGATGCTCGGGCCCTTGGCGAACTCCCAGCGGATCGCGCCCTTGCCCTGCTTGATGGTGGTCGTCTCGAGGGTAGCGTTCTTGCCCCACGGGGCGGCGTCGTCGCAGTCGCTCACCACCAGGTCAGCGGCGGCGCAGGCGGACGACAGGCACAGGGCGAGCAGCAGGCAGCGCATGGTGACGGCCTCACGGTCGGAGTGGTAGGTGAGCAGTTCCCGACGCGCGTCCGGTTCCCCTGCGTGGCAGAACGCGGCGGGGTACGAGCCCCGCCCTACAGGTCCTACCACTGCT
Source organism: bacterium (assembly GCA_021372615.1). Taxonomy (NCBI): domain Bacteria; species bacterium. The sequence goes on from JAJFUB010000036.1 coordinate 8,025, forward strand.
TCACGAGTTCCGCCGGCGCGCCGCAGAAGCTCAGCGCCATCCGGAACATCGCCTGCATCTCCACCGCCATCATCTGGTTGTCGGCGATGAGGTTGTGCTCCTGACACGGGTCGTCGGGCAGGTAGTATAGCTCGTGGCGGCTGTCGTCCCGGGTCATCACCAGCGACCAGCCATCTTCGTGCGTCAGCGTAACGCCGACGCCCATGCGGCTGCGGTCGCGCACGCAGCCGGCGGAGAAGGCCAGCTCCCGCAGGCGCACGTCCGCGCCGCCCAGGATGGGCACGAGGCTGCGGCCGTGGGGGCGCTTGGTGTCGCTGACGCCGCACAGTTCCAGGATCGTGGGCCGCAGGTCCACGGGTTGCACGAGCTGGCTCTTGCGCTCGCCCCGAGGCCCGTCCGGCAGGCGGATGAGCAGCGGCTCGCGCGTGATCTCCTGGTACAGCGGCCAGGGGTCCTCCGCCGAGCCGCTCTTGCCGATGCGCCCGTGCTCGCCCAGGTAGAACCCGTGGTCCGAGGTGAAGATGATCGCGGTGTCATCGAACAGGCCGAGGTCCTCGATCTGGCGCAGCAGCACGCCGATGCTCTTGTCCACCAGCGTCAGCTCCCCGCAGTAGGCCGCGTGGCACCAGCGGAGTTCGTCTTCGGTCAGGAAGTCCGTCGCGGCATAGCGCGGGTGGCGCACGCGGCGGTCGGGGAAGTCGCCCTCGTAGTACAGGGCCGTCAGGCAGTCCGGCGCATCCCACGGCTCGTGCGGGTCGAACAGGTCCACCCACAGCAGGAAACGGTCGGCACGGTGGTTGGTCTCCAGCCAGCGGCAGGCCTGGGCGACGGTGCGCTGGCTGTGGTGGCCGACCTCACCGGGGAAGTCCAGTCGCTGCCGCGTGTGGTTGTGGTACTCCGGTGCGTCATAGCGGTCCAGCTCCACCGGCCAGTCCATCGCCGGCACATCGTTGGCCCGGGTGAGCGGGCAGTCGCCCTCCTGCCCGCGGATCCACTGATGGCCCTGGAAGCCGCGCTCGTAGTAGTGGCCCCTGGCGGTCAGATGGGGCGTGTCGTGGATGAGTTGGGTGACGTAGCCCGCCCCGCTGAGCAGCTCGGCCAGCGTGGCCTGCTCCCGGGGCATCGGCCCCCATCCGAACTCGAGGCACGACAGGCGGCCCAGGAAGCAGTCGGCGCGGTGGGGGAGGGTGGGGAACGAGCTGAGAGTGCAGCTATCAAAGACGACCGACTCGGCGGCGAGGCCGTCGAGGGCCGGGGTGCGCATCCAGGTGTTGCCATAGCACCCCAGGCGATCGGGGCGACAGGTGTCCGAGACGATGACGACGATGTTCATGGGTGCTCTCCCGGGAGCGCGGCTCTCCAGAGCC